>JADGFH010000843.1 GCA_016743925.1 Labilibaculum sp. | reverse complement strand
GAATGGGATCAAACCTCTCTTAGTGGTAAGTTCCTTAATACACCAGAAAGAACAGAAATTCCTGAAAACATCAAGGAACAGTTAATCGTTGAATTGTATTCTAAGTAATAAATAGTTAATCAGTAATTTATGGCAATTTTAGCTTTCCAGAAACCGGACAAAGTTATCATGCTCGACGCTGACGATAGATTCGGAAAATTCGAATTTCGTCCATTAGAGCCTGGATATGGTATCACAATTGGTAATGCCTTAAGGAGAATATTACTTTCTTCTCTAGAGGGATTTGCAATTACAACTATCAAAATCCAGGGTGTTGATCATGAGTTTTCAACAATTCCTGGAGTCATTGAGGATGTAACCGAAATGATTCTAAACCTGAAGCAAGTTCGGTTTAAACAAAAGGTTGAAGAAGTTGACAGTGAGTTAGTAACTATTACTATCTCAGATCAGGAAACTTTTACAGCTGGTGATATTAACAAGTTTCTTACCGGTTTCGAAGTGTTGAATCCAGAGCTAGTAATTTGTAAAATGGATAGCTCCGCTAAATTACAAATGGATTTAACTATTAACAAGGGTCGTGGTTACGTACCATCTGTTGAGAACAAACCTGTTGATGTAGAATTTGGAGTGATTCCGATCGATTCAATTTTTACGCCAATTAAGAATGTTAAATATGCTGTTGAAAACTATCGTGTAGAGCAGAAGACTGATTATGAGAAATTAGTTTTTGAAATTACAACTGATGGTTCAATTCATCCAAAAGAGGCATTAAAAGAGGCTGCAAAAGTTCTTATTTATCACTTCATGCTTTTCTCAGATGAGAAGATCACTCTTGATTCTGATGAGAAATTCGCAAACGAAGAGTTTGATGAAGAAGTATTGCATATGCGTCAACTATTAAAGACAAAACTGGTAGATATGGATCTTTCAGTACGTGCTTTGAATTGTTTGAAAGCTGCTGACGTTGATACTCTAGGTGATTTGGTACAGTTCAATAGAAATGACCTTCTGAAATTTAGAAACTTTGGTAAGAAATCCTTAACCGAGCTGGATGATCTTTTGGTATCCTTAAATCTTACTTTCGGTATGGATATTTCTAAGTATAAATTAGATAAGGAATAAGGGAAAATGAGACATAGAAAGAAATTTAATCATTTAGGAAGAAAAACAGCCCATAGAAAAGCAATGCTTGCGAATATGGCTTCTTCTTTGATTTTGCATAAAAGAATCTCGACTACTACTGCTAAAGCTAAAGCTTTAAAAATGTACGTTGAGCCTTTGATTTCAAAAAGTAAAGTTGATTCTACTCACTCAAGACGTATTGTTTTTAGCTATTTAAAGCAAAAAGAAGCCGTAACTGAGTTGTTTAGAGAAGTATCTCCAAAAATCATTAACAGAAATGGTGGATATACTAGAATTCTTAAAACTGGAAACCGTTTAGGTGATAATGCAGAAATGTGTATCGTTGAATTGGTTGACTTTAATGAAACTTACGTTTCAGAGAAGAAAGCAGTTGCTAAGAAAGCTACTCGTAGAAGACGTAGTTCTGCTAAAACTGTTGAAGCGGAAGCTACAACAGAAACTGTAGAAGAAACTAAAGCAGAAGTTAAGTCTGAAGAGACTCCAAAAGCTGCTAAGGATGCAACTAAAAAGGAAGAAAAATAGAACTTCCTTTCTACAATATAAAAGGGGGTAAAGTTTAACTTTACCCCCTTTTTAATGCCCTAAATAGTTTTGAAACGTTTGCGTAAAATAAATGGTATGTTTTAGAATACTTCGTACCAGTTTATTGCATTAATTTACCGAAATTTAGGGTTGAAAATAAAGAAGTAAAATTGTTACTATTATAATTTTTTTAATACGTAAGTTATGTCAGAAATTGTAAAGATTCACGGTCGTGAGATTTTAGATTCACGAGGAAACCCAACTATCGAAGTAGAAGTAACTCTTGCAAGTGGTGTTATGGGACGTGCTGGTGTTCCTTCTGGAGCCTCAACAGGTGAAAATGAAGCATTAGAGCTTCGTGACGGTGATAAAGCTCGTTACCTAGGTAAAGGTGTTTTAAAAGCTGTTGAAAACGTTAATACTGTTATTGCAGAAGCTTTACTTGGTATGGATGCAACAGATCAGGTTGCTATTGATACTGCAATGTTAGAGCTTGATGGTACTAAAACTAAGTCTAAGTTAGGTGCTAACGCTATGTTAGGTGTTTCTTTGGCTGCTGCTAAAGCTGCTGCTGATTATTCAGGTATGCCATTGTATCGTTACATTGGTGGTACTAACGCTAACGTACTTCCAGTTCCAATGATGAACATCATCAATGGTGGTTCTCATTCTGATGCTACTATCGCATTCCAGGAGTTCATGATCCGTCCTATTGGTGCTCCAACTTTCCGTGAGGCTTTAAGAATGGGTGCTGAAGTATTTCACGCTCTTGCTAAAGTTTTAAAAGGAAAAGGTCTTTCTACTGCTGTAGGTGACGAAGGTGGTTTCGCTCCAATGTTAGGTGGTACTGAAGAAGCTATTAACTGCATCCTAACTGCTATCAAAAATGCTGGTTACAAAGCTGGTCGTAAAGAAGATGGTGGTGATATTTCTATTGCTATGGACTGTGCTGCTTCTGAGTTCTTCAAAGATGGTGTATATGATTACAGTATTTTTGAGCCAAACGGAGCTAAAAGAAACTCTAAGGAAC
>JADGFH010000080.1 GCA_016743925.1 Labilibaculum sp. | reverse complement strand
ACAATCATTTTTGCTTCTTTTAACTCCTTAATAATATCAGAGGCGTAAGCATCATTTCTTGATAAAATGGAAAGAATACAATATTCCAGCACTCCTTTACGCATTTGGGCTTTAGTGTTTTCTATCTTCATGGTTGGAATAAATTAAATTCTTGATTTTGTATTTCCCGGATAATTCCAAAAGCTTTTTTTCTTCTTAAGAATTTTTCGTGGTTCCTTAATTACTTCAGATGTATCTGTTTTAATTTGCTTTGGAGCTTCTGATTTTTGTTTTATTGTACAGAGGCTGTCATTTTTTCCAGTGATAATATCTTTGCATAGTTGTATGTTTTCTTTAAATAAGAATAGGCTAGAATTGATATAGCTTTTTTCTCTTTCTGAATTCAAATTTATTTTTGGAAGTTCAGAATTCCTACCATAAAATGTTTCAGATACAATCTCCATAATTGGAGTAAGAACTTTGGTTTGCTTCACGGCAATGGAGGCGAATTGTGCATTAACTTCTGTTGACCAGGAGAATAAAACAATTATAATTAGACTTAGCTTCCAAAGTGAACGACCATTTGTTTTCATGATTGGGTGTTTTGTTTGTTTCAATAATACTATTGCATACACGCAAGCTTGTTATACAAATATACATACAAAAAAAGGTAATATGCAAAGCATAGTACTAGATAATTTCAACATATGGATATAAGTGGTTGAAAATCAACATTAAAAAATTTAAATATTTTTACATTACATTTGACTCCGGTTAGAATATCATTGTAAATTGGATAAATAAACCCTAATGGCAAAAGTGATACAAGTTCGAAATAAGTGTGTTGGATGTGCTTATTGTGTGGAAATTGCTCCTGAGTTTTGGAGGATGAATGATGAGGATGGGCGTTGTGATTTGATTGGGGCTAAAAATCACAATGGTTTGTATGTTCTTGATATTTTTCAGGATGAGATATCGAAAAGTCAGAAATCTGCAGAAATTTGCCCAAGTACATGTATTCGAGTTGAGTTGAAATCTATAGGATTTTAGTTAGCAAATTCATTTTAAAACATAAAAAGAGCGACATCCAAAATGGTTGTCGCTCTTTTCTATGCTTATATGTGATCAAATGTTTTGATCGCATGCGCTTTCTAAATATTATTTAGCAGCTCTTTTACGATCAGTTTCTTTTAAGAATATTTTTCTTAAACGAATATTGTTTGGAGTTACCTCAACATACTCATCACCTTGAATATATTCTAAAGCTTCTTCAAGTGAGTGAATAATCGGAGGAGCTAATCTAACTTTATCATCAGTACCAGAAGTACGCATGTTGGTTAGTTTTTTAGTCTTAGTAACATTTATAACCAAATCGCCTGCACGATTGTTTTCTCCAATTACTTGACCTTCGTAAATTTCAGTTGTAGGAGCAACAAAGTAAGTTCCTCTATCTTGTAATTTACCTAATGCATAAGCAAAAGTAAGTCCTGTTTCCAATGCAATTAATGAGCCATTAATACGTCCTGGAATAGGACCTTTGTGCTCTTGGTACTCTAAAAAGCGATGCGAAATAACAGCTTCTCCAGCAGTTGCAGTCAACATCTGATTTCTTAAACCAATAATACCACGTGATGGAATGTGGAATTCAAGGTGAATACGATCAGCCTTACGTTCCATGGTTAACATTTCACCTTTACGCTGCGTTACGATTTCAATTGCTTTTCCTGATACATCTTCTGGAAGGTCGATGTACAATACTTCAACTGGCTCACATTTTTTACCTTCAATTTGTTTGATGATAACTTGTGGCTGTCCAACTTGGATTTCATATCCTTCACGACGCATTGTTTCAATCAATACTGACAAGTGAAGAACACCACGGCCAAATACTATATATGAATCAGCAGATTCAGTTTTTTCAACTCTAAGTGCTAAATTCTTTTCTAACTCTTTATTTAAACGATCGATTAGGTGACGAGAGGTAACATATTTACCATCTTGCCCATAGAATGGAGAGTTGTTAATGGTAAAAAGCATACTCATTGTTGGCTCATCAATAGCGATAGGCTCTAAAGCCTCAGGATTCTCAAGATCGCAAATTGAATCTCCAATATCGAAACCGTCAATTCCTACTAAGGCACAAAGTTCTCCAGAAGCTACAGATTTAACTCTTTCTTTACCTAATCCAGTAAATACATGAAGTTCTTTAATTCTTTGTTTTTTGATGCTTCCATCAGGCTTCGCCAAATTTACATCCATTCCTTCACGTAATTCACCACGGTGAACACGTCCAACAGCAATACGTCCAACATAGGCTGAGTAGTCAAGAGACGTAATCAACATTTGAGGAGTACCTTCAATTGTTTTTGGTTCAGGAATAAATTCAATAACAGCATCAAGAATAGCAGTAATGTCTGTGGTTGGTTTTTTCCAATCCTTCGACATCCAACCTTGTTTAGCCGAACCATAGATAGTTGGGAAATCCAACTGGTCTTCAGTAGCATCTAAATTGAACATCAATTCAAAAACTTGTTCTTGTACTTCTTCGGGACGACAATTTGGTTTGTCAACCTTATTTACTACAACAACAGGTTTTAGACCCAAAGCCAAAGCTTTAGATAAAACGAAACGAGTTTGCGGCATGGTTCCTTCAAAAGCATCTACTAAAAGTAATACTCCATCTGCCATGTTTAAAACACGCTCAACTTCTCCACCAAAATCCGAGTGACCAGGAGTGTCAATAATGTTAATTTTAACACCTTCGTACTCTAGAGAAACGTTCTTCGACAAGATGGTGATTCCTCTCTCTCTTTCCAGGTCGTTGTTATCTAGGATTAACTCGCCTGGAGTCTCATTTTTTCTAAAAATGTTACTATGCATTATCATTTTATCAACCAAAGTAGTTTTACCGTGGTCAACGTGTGCGATAATTGCAATGTTTCTCAATTTCCTCATCTCGAATTTTTTATATTGGAGAAGTTTTATCCTCTAAAAGCTTGTAATTGTGGATAAACTTACTCTTTCTTTATTCCTATGTTAATCGCTTGAGTTTGCATCAGTCGCCTCGTGTTGTTGAAATATGTTGTGAGTGAATCGATTGCGCTACTCAAAATGCGGCTGCAAAAGTACGCTTTATTTTTGGGAAATAGTCTTTTAGGGTGGATTTATTTTAGTTTTATAACAATTGATCTTCTTTATCCTTTTGTTAATGTTAAATTAACAAGTGTTTTGATAGGAATGATTTTCTTTGTGTCAGCCATGAAAAAGGAACATTATACAATTTAGAATTATTGTAAGTAAGAGGTGCTGGAAGTTTAAGAAACTTTATAATCCTTACTTATCCTATATTATCAATAATGATTTGTTTGTCAGAGTGTAAATGATATTTTAAAACTAAATTTTTGGTTGATTTTTTCATTATGGATTTTAAAAGAAATATACTATCTTCCGTGTCCATTTTTTAACAGGCCAAATTCGTTTGTACTGATTTTTTATTTCGTAAAAAGTCGAAAATATGTCCCGATTTCCGTTTTGGAATGAATTTTTTCGACGAAACGTATAATAAAGAAGATGAACAGTTGAAATTAATTTGCTTAATTTTTGTTAAAAAGTTTTAAACAAACCATTTTTGTGATCCTTTTTCTTCGGAAAATGAAAGTTGATTTTGTGGCGATTTTGCTACACAATTACTAACCTAACAATTCTTTTTATGAAAAAAATGATGAGAAGTATTCTGTTAATGACAGCAGTTATGATGTTGTCCGTTGCAGCTATTGCTCAAAGCACCGTTAAGGGTGTGGTCGTAGATGGTGGCACTGGTGAGAGTTTACCAGGGGCATCTATCGTTGTTGCTGGAACTACTTCCGGTACAGTTACAGGTTTTGATGGCTCATTTGTTCTTGAATTGCCTCAAGGAGCTAGCAAGTTAGTTGTAAGTTTTGTAGGATTTCTTGAAAAAGAGATTGCTGTAAACGGAGCACAGGATTTAGGTTCTATTAAATTGGAATCAGATGCTGTTGGTTTAAAAGAAGTAAGCGTCATGGCTTCAGTTGCAATTCAACGCAAGACTCCTGTTGCTGTTTCAACTATTTCTCCTGAAATTATCCAGGAAAAATTAGGAACGCAGGAATTTCCAGAAATTTTAAAATCTACTCCTGGAGTTTATGCTACTAAACAAGGTGGTGGATATGGTGATTCTCGTATTAATATGCGTGGTTTTGCTTCCGAGAATATTGCTGTGATGATTAATGGTATTCCCGTTAATGATATGGAATGGGGCGGAGTTTACTGGTCAAATTGGGCTGGTCTTTCGGATGTAACTCGTTCTATGCAAACTCAACGTGGTTTAGGTGCTGCAAAAATTGCTGCACCATCGGTAGGAGGATCGATTAATATCCTTACCAAGACTACGGATATGAAAAAGGGTGGATCTGTATTCTCTGGTGTTGGGAATAATGGATATAAAAAGCAAGCTATTACTCTATCTACTGGAATGATGGATAATGGTTATGCAATTACTTTTTCTGGCTCAAAAACTATTGGTGATGGTTATATTCAAGGAACTGCATTCGAAGGTTACTCTTATTTTCTAAATGTATCTAAGCGCATTAATGATAAACATCAATTGTCTTTTACGGCTTTTGGAGCCCCTCAATGGCATGATCAACGAAGCCGATATGATGCCCGTACGATTGAAGAATGGAGAGACTATAAAGATGGTTACAAATTTAATGCAACTTATGGTTTTGATGTTAATGGCCAGGAAATGAATGTTTCTCACAACTTTTACCACAAACCACAAATTTCTTTGAATCACTTCTGGACAATTGATGAAAAAACATCTGTTTCTACTGCTGTATATGCATCTATATCTTCTGGTGGTGGATGGGGTGCCAGAGGAAATGAGCGAAGTAGGTTGTATGGTTCTAACGATGAAGATAGAACGATAGATGGTTATAGAGATTATGCAAAAATACAGAGAGAAAATGCTGATAATTTAGAGGGGTCTCAAGCTATTATTGCTAATTCTAATAACAATCACCAATGGTATGGTTTATTATCAACAATGAATAAAGATCTGAGTGATGAATTAAACTTCACTGGTGGTGTTGATATGCGTTATTATATTGGTGAGCATAATCGTACTATAGAAGATTTATTGGGCGGACAATTTTTCATTGATCCAGATAGAGCTAAATCTGATGTTTTAGATGATAATGCTAAGTTATCTGAAGGCGATGTTATTAGTCGTGACTATGATGGTATTGTTTTATCTGGAGGATTATTTGCTCAATTGGAATATACCACTGGGAATCTAAGTTCATTTGTTGCTGTTTCAGGAACAAATACTAATTATAAAAGAAAAGACCGTTTCTATTATGAGAATAAAACTTCTTCAGGAGAAAATTTCCTTGGGGGTAGTGTAAAAGGGGGAGCAAATTATAATTTAAATGAATATCACAATGTTTTTGCAAATGTAGGTGTTATTTCTCGTGCCCCTTATTTTAGTAGTGTATTTACTGCTAAGGATGTAAGTAATGTTGCAAATAATGATGCGCTTAATGAGAAAATATACTCATTTGAATTGGGTTATGGGTTTAAATCTCCTTATATCTCGGCTAATGTAAATGTTTATCATACTGAATGGATTGATAAAACGATGACAGGTCTTGTAAATAGTAGAAGTCCTGAGCAAGGGAGCTACAATATGAGTGGTGTTGATGCTTTGCACCAAGGAGTTGAAGTTGATGTAAAAGTGAAGCCTTTAGATGGATTGTCAATTAAAGGTATGCTTTCTATTGGAAACTGGAAGTGGAAGGATGATGCTGAGGCATTGATATTTGATGATAGTGGAAACCCTGTTGATAGTAAAGGAAATATTGTAGCAGTTGGATCACCTGATCAAAATAAGGTGACAGCAAATATTGGTGATGTTCATGTTGGTGATGCAGCGCAAACTACAGCAGCTTTGGGTATAGATTACAAATTAACAAAGGATTTGAAAATTGGTGCTGATTATAACTATTATGCTCGTTTGTTTGCTAAACCAGATAACATTGCAGCAATTAATGGATTTGATGGTTGGGAAGCGCCTGATTATGGTGTTGTAGATGCTAATTTAAAATATACTTTTGAACTTGGACCTTTTACTGCTATTGCAACTGCGAAGGTAATGAATTTAACAAATCAGACTTACATTGCAGATTCGTATGGTAATGACGATGATTGGAGATCGGTTCGTGTATTCTATGGATTTAAGAGAACTTGGTCTGCTGGTTTAAAAGTGAAATTCTAATGATTTCAGATTTGTTATATTAAACTAATCGTTATAATTTAAAAAAAATTAGATATGAAATTTTCTAATATTATATATGCAGTAGCTGCATTTTGTGGACTTGGCTTATTGGCATCATGTGATGTTAATGATGAGTTCTATGATGAGCTTGACAAAGATAAAGGGTTTCAATTGGTGGAGAATCTTGAATATACTCTAACTGATGACGACTATGAAGATATAGGTGGAGATCCTAAAAAATACGGAAGCTTTAGTAAATATGATGCGGCCGCTGATCATCTTCCAGAATTCTTAGGTGATAAGTATTTTACTTTGGATGAGAATTCAAGTGTGAAGGTTACTTATAAGTTTTACCAAGGTAGTTTAGGCTATTTAAAAGATTACCTTGACTATTTAGAGGAGTTGTCAGAAATTACTTCTCATAATTTATCTACAGCGGATTATGATTCGATGGGAACTAATAATAATGAGCCCGGACAATACAATAACTTCTCAGGTTCTACACCTCCGGAAGATTATTTACCTGATTTCTTGTTAGGAAAATATCCGGATGCTATTGAAGGTGATGAGATTGCAGTTACTTATAAGTACTATGATGGAAGTGTATCTGAAATAACTGGGTTTTGGGCTTTTGATGGTTCCATTTGGGCAGAATCAGAAAAAGTAGCACCTGAAATTCCTGAAGATGTTACTTTATATGAACTAGTTTCTGATGATTATGATTCTATGGGTGCGCCTGGTAAATACAATAATTTCTCAAGTTCAGTTGCTCCTGAGGATTATTTAGCAACCTTCTTAGGTATTAAATTTGCTTATGCCACAGAGGGAGAGAAAATTGTTACTATTTAT
Organism: Labilibaculum sp.; assembly: GCA_016743925.1. GTDB lineage: Bacteria > Bacteroidota > Bacteroidia > Bacteroidales > Marinifilaceae > Labilibaculum. The sequence goes on along the minus strand of JADGFH010000080.1, from coordinate 5,903 downwards.
AAGTATTACGCAGGTGGTGGTGTAACCGAAACCAAAGCTAAAGAGTATACTTTAACTGATGGAGTTTGGATGGAATACTCATCAACAATCAATAAAACAGATCCGTATCTTAAAACAGCAAATGGATGGTTGTTTGATCCTACAGTACTTTATACTATGGTAGAGGATGATTACCAGATGATTGTTGATTATGTGAAAGCTAATATTGGTACTGAGTATGTTGATAGTTATGGTACTGCAGATTCTTATTATGGAACAAGTGCATATTATAAGGAATTCAATATTAGTGAAGGTGATTATGATGAAAGTTTTGCAACTTGGCAAGATGCTGTTAAAGAGGCGGTGAGTGTTTATCTTCCTTTAAGATTCCCTGATGCTGTTGCTCAAGTGGAAGGTGTGGATGTGAACTACCTTATTACTTTTGCAGGATATGAAAGTTCAATGGTTGATTACACCATTACTTTCAAATGCACAAAATCTGGTCCAAGCCCAGAATTTGAGTATGTTGAAGGACCTACTTTAAAATAATAAAGTATTCTAATATATTTAAAAAGCCCGAATCCATTGGATTCGGGTTTTTTTTGTGTGTGTGCCGTGCATGGTAATTAGCTAGATGGTACAAGTCCGTTATGGGGTTTGTAACTACCAACCATTGGCAGACGGCAAGGCTGTCTTTCGTGAGGAAATACTGAAGTGTTCAACGAATCTCATCTGAAGGAAGATTCATGCAAATTTCCGAACCAAAGAACACGAATACCATGAGGTACATCTGAATTGGACGCGCTTGCCACGTCCTCATTCTTCGTCCTGGCCATAACAGTCTAGAAAGAGTGAGACCATTAAACCTACAATTGGGCCATGCTCATTGTTACAAGCCACTGAATATACGCGAAAGCTTGCTGCACAGAGCACGAAGCCACCGCAATTAAGAGAAAGTTTGCTGCACCCAGCGGGAAGCTTCTGCAACTTGGAGAAAGCCTCTTGCACCAGTGCGGCAAGCTTTCTCTAACGAGAGAAAGTCTGCTGCTCGCAGTTTGAAACTTTCGCAAGAGTATATTGCATGCAATACTTATATGGGTAGCTTAACCTGCTATTGCATGTTGGTTGTTAGCTGTTAAAATGATGTCTATTTATTATTTTAAAATCAAATGTTTGGGTGTAGTATGAAAATCCACTTTAGGCAATTTAGGTGAAAAAAGAGCAATTTGGCATACTGAGACGAATACAATTATTTTTATTGCAAACAGAACGTTTAAGGAGAGCCAATAGCTTGCTTATACTTATAAATGAGCAGATGTAAAAAAAGCTTGCTTCCATACAGAAGCAAGCTTTTTAATATCATTTAAAGAGGATTTTATCGTTTTAAAAGTTTCTTGGTAACTCTATTGCCATTTTTAGTAATAAAGGTCACAAAATACATCCCTTTTGGTAAATTAGTTATTGAAATTCTTGTATCAGGAGATTTTATTTCCATGATGTTTCGCCCAGTTAAATTTGAGATATGCATAGATTCTACATCTTGCCTATTTTTTATACGAATTTCATTTTTCGCAGGATTTGGGTAGAATGAAGGATCATTCCCTGCATTGAAGTCATCAATACCAGTTGGCAACTCTGTAGTAAAGGACCAATCAGTGTCAGAGCTAATTCCCGCAAAAGCTGCTCCATTTGCACTTACAATTGCATTCTCATCAATAATTACATAGTATTCCGTATTAACGGCTAAATCTTCAGCAATATTTATTGTGACTTGTTCTCCGTTAAAGGTTACAGACGCATCAGACGTTGGGATTTCGATTTCGGTGCTGCCATTAAAAATACGAACAGAGCCATCTCCAGCTTTAACGTCTTTGTCAAAAGTAATTTCCAAGTCAGTATCGACTGATACGGATTCACTATCATCTTCCGGAGAAAATTCGACAATAGAAGGAGATGAATATGTAGTTGTGAAATTCCAAACTTCTTTATCGGATATGCCATCAAAAGAATTGGACGATGCATCGGTAATTACACCATTATCGATAATAACGTAATATTTTGTGCCTTCTTCAAATTTAGCTTCAGGATTAATAAGTAATTGATTGCTTGTATAGTTTAATCGGACAGAAGGAATAGTAAGAGTTTCAAAAACACTATCATCATCATATTTTTTTATAATTACACTTCCAGTACCTTCTGCTATGTCTTCGTTAAATTTGATAATACAGTTCGCAGTTAATGAAATATTTGTAGTTTCATTTGAAGGAGATAACTCGCTTACTTCAGGACTTTCGGTATCAACAACGGTAGTCCATACTTCATCAACCCATTCAGGATGATCGATAAATGGATTTCGATTATTCTGTATCGTGTATATTTTCTCGTTTCTCGATTTTTCTGTATCATCAACAGGGTCTTGAGAATTCCATATTTTAAGTGTTTCAAGTTTGCCGAATACCGGAGTTTTATCTGAAATTGTACTGTAGCTCATGTCATCAGTCAGTTCCAAATCGGTTTCGCCATTTTCATTTTCGTAACGAACGGCCATGTAAAAAATCATTCTCGCGATATCTCCTTTAACAGCATCACGCGGCTCCCAAGAGTCAGAATCGTAAAAACACAGATTTGCTTCGGAATGAGCATTTCCTCCATTGTCAAAAAACTTATTGCTACGAGCACTGTTTACGCTAGCATCGCATGCACGTAATGCATGAATATCTGTAGCGGCTCCTAAATCTTCATATGGATCTCCAAGTCCATGTGATTTAGCCCAGATGTGTTCCCTGTTCCAATAATCTTGTTCACTATTTTTTGATTTTTCAGACTTAGGGATTGATCTACCTGTATAGATTAGAATTACATTGTCTGAATTACTTGGATCTTCATCTGTTTCTTCCAACGCCTCCCAAACATTATAAGTATCACTAGCCGATTTTGTAGAATAAGGAAGTTCGGTATGGCCTTTGATGATATTGTGAAGAGCTGTTTTTAATTCTGAGCCTGTTTTTCCAGTTGCAGGCTGGTAGTATTCATCAACAGTAACTTGAGCCGTCGAAGAAAAAGCGAAGGCTGCAAAAAGTGTTAAAGAAAGAAAAAGTTTTGAGTGTAAAAATTTTATCATATAATATGCCTTAACATGTTAATTAAATTGGTTGAGTAGCATAAAAATGGTTGGTCGGTTGTTGTATTACGAATATATCAACAAAAGGTGACAGTATTGGAGATAATATTCGAGTGCAAAATAAAAAATATAATGCAGAAGACCTTAGCTATCGGTTTTATTTTTATGGAATATATAAGAAAATCTCACCTCGGTGAGATTTAATTGTAGAAAAGTGTTCTAGTTGTTCTTTTCGGATTAGTTTATTCTTTGGCAGTAAGTAAAAACTTATCGTAAAAATACAAAGCACAAGAGGCGAAAAATCCAATCCCAAGAATCACATACCATATATGGGATGGGTTGTGAGTGTTCCAGAGATATTCTGTCAGCTGATTTTGGTCCATACCCATTAATTCTCCAGCTCGATTAAAATAATCAGTTGCGCTAAAATCTTTCGAAATGGCTGGAACGTCTATTCCTCTGGTTTTTACTTCACGTATCATTAATGTTACCTTATCTGACATGCTACCATAAACATTACCTGAGATTATTCCTCCTAAAGTACTTCCGGCAAAAACGGGTAAAAAAGAACAGCCCATATACAAGCCAACTTTGTCTTTTGGTGCGATACGGCCTATGTATTCAGTAATTTTTGGAGAGCTGGACATTTCACCAACTGAGAAAATAAAGATGGCAAGAATGACAAACATTACATTTTGGGTAAATAAAGTAAGAGCCATTCCAATTGTACAAATTAGGATTCCACCCATCATAGCCTGCAAGGGTTTCCACCTCATGACAATTGTAGATATAATAATTTGGAATATGATGATAAACATCGCATCAAAGTTCACAATAAACTCAGCATCCATTTGCCCATCTTTACCATATGTACTGGTAACCGCTGGCATAAAGCTATCAAAGAAATGATAAATACTTGATGTATCAACCCATTGAGCTATGAAAACAGGAAGCGTGAAAAATAGTTGATAGTACATGCTCCAAAAAGCAGATACCAGTAGCAAGAAAATTACGAATTTATAATCACTTAAAGCTTTTCCAATATTGATGAAAACATTTAATATAGCTGTTCCAATAGACTCCTGCTTTACTTCTCTTTCAGGTTCTTTATAAAAAAGAATCAAGATAAAATTAACCAGAATTACCGCAGCAGAAATATAGAATACGGTATCGTATCCGCTGTCTTTATAGGCTAGAGTAACCAATGGACCAATGAATGCTCCAATATTAACCATCATGTAGAAAATTCCGAATCCTATTGATGAGGTTTCTTCATCAGTAGTTTTTGCTATTGTTGCAGAGATGATAGGTTTAAAGAGTGCAGCTCCCAATGCTAAATATAGATACATAGCGAAAACGCCAGTAAAAGTATCAAAATGAGGTAGAGCGATAAAGGCCGAACTATAAATAACAAATGATAATGCTAATACTTTCTTATAACCATATTTATCCGCAATTGCACCAGTAATTACAGGAAGAAAATAAAGAATTCCAGTGCCCACTCCCATAATTGTTCCTTTTTCTGCTTGAGATAAACCTAGTGCGCCGATATCAGTTGATCCGGTAAGGTAATTTGCGAAAAGCATAAAAAAGCCATACCAGGCCCATCGCTCGAATAATTCGATGGTGTTTGCAACCCAAAAGGTTTTAGAGAATTTGTTAAAGACACTTGTTAAACTCATAATTTTGGTATTTTTTGGTTGTAGTTAGCTTATTTAAAATTTTATTACAATTCCATTTCCATCGAAAAGAACACGTTGGTTTTTTCTTTTGTGAAAATAAAGGCCTGCAAAGTAGCCAATTCCTCCTCCTAAAACAACATCGGAGAACCAGTGACGATTACGATACATTCTTGCTAAACTAACCGAAGCAGGAATTACATAAATCCATTTACTATATTCTTTGGCAAAGGGTGTAAATACAGACCATGCAACAAATGCATGCCCAGAAGGAAATGATTTGGTGTTATTATCGGTTCCTCCAAAAGCATCAAAATGCATATTTCCTTTATTTTGGTCAGGTCTTGATCTTCCTGCAATTATTTTGATTCCTTCGGTAAAAATTGCCCCAGTTAGCAATGCTTTTCCGGAGTTTAGGGCTGTAGTTGAAAGTCTTTCATCTTTAATAACAGTCCCGATAGCCCAAACTGCAAGAATGGAAGGTGCAATAATTTTTTTTTCACCAAACTCATTTAGGAAATCGGTGTATTTGCCGGCAAAAGAACTTTGGTTGTCTTGTATTGTATTGCTGGCCCATTCATCCATTAAAAAAGCGCCACCTAACAAACCACCGAATACAATTAGGTTCTTGCTAGAAAAAACTTCTTTTCCTAATCCTGGATTCAGTATGTTTTTTGAATGTTTGAAATACGGTATTGAATCTTGTGACTGGCTAAATGTGTTTAGCTGAAAAGATAGAATAACTATTAAAATAAGTAAACAGCGAATGTTCTGCACAAGATGAATTTTAGAATTTCAACAAAAATAGGAGAATTTTTGAACAGATGTTGGATTTGATGGGGAGAAAATTGAGGATACAAAAAAAAGCCATTCGTAATGAATGGCTTCTTTCTGCTCCCTCTTTTGGACTCGAATCCATCCCGACCAGTCGGGACTGATTAACGATTAATGGAGATTTGTTTTATAAAGTCAGAAAAGATTTTTTCCCCTTCCTCTGGATCTAATAGTTTTTCTAGATATTTTCGACTTTTCATTTTCTTTATTTTTCGTTCTATTTTTAAAGCAAGAGTTCTATTATCGCCAACTTGAAATGCCTTTTTAAGAATCCAAGGCTTGTGTTTTGA
>JADGFH010000079.1 GCA_016743925.1 Labilibaculum sp. | reverse complement strand
TCAAATAAGCCTGCATCAATACCAAAGTTAGTCGTAGTAACTGTTTCCCAAGTTAAACTTGAACTTACAATAGTAGGTCTTGTGGTATAGTTGGTTCTACTTCCATCGATGATCCAGTTTCCTTCTCGACCACCATTCATCAACTCCTGGTATTTACTAGCATTTCTTCTGTTGTGATCACCTAACTCACCCCATGATGCACGTAACTTTAAACTGTTAACTACAGGCTCAATGGATTCCCAAAAACTTTCTCTAGAAATATTATATCCTACAGAAGCAGAAGGAAAGAATCCCCATTTTCTACCATCTGGAAAATAAGAACTCCCATCGCGACGACCATTGAATTCTATCAGATATTTTTCTTGATAATTATATCCAATTCTGGCAAAATAACCCTCAGTAGAGTAAGTAGACTTACTATCACTTGCTTTTTGCTCTCCAGTTGCTAAATTAATGACTGGTAACAGTTGGGTAATTAACTTGTCTCTACTTCCATACAAATAAGAAAAGTCTTCAACTCGTTTTTCATAGCCTATCAAACCAGAAATATTGTGATCCTCATAAATTGTCGTAGCATAAGAAGATACAATATTAAATAGAGCATCTTTTCCGAAATTAGTCGATTTTGCAATTTTATCTAAAGGATAACCAATATTATTGGACGTCCCATCAGGATATGGCAACAAACTACGAAATTGCTCTCGGTCTGTTTTTGAAAATTTATTTTTTTGCTGATAAGAAATATTTGTAGCCCAGCCTTTTATAGGTGTAATATTAGCCGTTACCTTATTGGTATAGGTTTGAAAATTATCAACGGTATGTCCTGCTCCTGTTAGTCTTAGAATGTGATTTGAAATTACATTTCCATCAGGATCATATGCAGGAGAACTAGGCCAACTTCGGCTTAATTGATGATAAATAATTGATGAAGTATAGGTACCAAACCCACCTGAAGGAAATTTCTTTTCTTCATTGGCATAATTCGCTAAAACATCAACACTCAACCAATCATTTACTTTATGTGAAATTTTTGCTTTTAAATTTTTCCTACTGTACTTATTGTTACCAAAATTTAATTGTCCTTCTGATTTCAAGAATCCTCCTGACAGGAAAAAAGTTGTCTTTTCAGAACCTCCGCTTACAGAAACATTACTTTCTGTTCTTACAGCATTGTCTTTAAAAAAGAGCTCATACCAATCCGTATTAGCATAACCACCTTCCCATCTGTCTCCATTATCGTTCAGTTTGGTTTGGTAACCTAAGGTACCAGCCATTTGCTGTTCCAGTAAGTCTATCTGTTCTGCATTAAAGACAGGAGATTGTCCTGAATTTTTGGCACCTTCATTATACATTAAGGCATGATCTAAACTATTAGCCATATTTGGTACAATGCTTACATCAGATAAACCATAATTACTTGAAATAGTAACTTTTGTTTTACCTGAGAATCCAGATTTTGATGTAATCAAAATTACACCATAAGCACCTTTGGAACCATAAATAGCTGCAGATGCAGCATCTTTCAATGTCGTTACGGCCTTAATGTCATTTGGATTAATGGCATTCATCTCTGCTGCTGAAATTGGCATTCCATCAAAAAGAATATACGGATCACCTGCATAGCCTCTAATGTTAATACTTTGAGTTGCACCAGGTTCTCCCCCTGAATTGTTTGTGCCCAAGGTAACACCTGATAAAGTACCCTGAAGCATCGCACTAACGTTTGCAACAGGTCTTTCACCAACTTCTTTTTCAAGATCTACGACAGAAACAGCACCAGTTAAATTAAGTTTCTTCTTGGTACCATAACCAACAACAACAACCTCATCCAAACCAGTCGTCTCGTCAAGTAAAGTAATATCAATTACATTTTCTTCACCAATCACCACTTCCTGAGCTTCAAAGCCAATATAGGAGAAGATAATAGATTTACCAGCAGTTATGCTGATAGAATAGTTCCCGTTAATACCTGTTGAGGTACCATTCGTTGTTCCTTTCTCAATTACACTTACCCCAGGTAGAGGGATTCCATCTACATCGATTACCTTCCCGGTAATTGTGGTTTTCGTGTCCTGTGCAAAAACCACACATGTTGAGAACAAGAAAGCCAGTAATAAACTGCACCCTCTCTTCATTAGATTTTTTTTCATATACATTAAAATTATAGGTTATGGAACAAATAAAGGAAGTGCAGACAAATTGGGAGTTTGATATCGTCCTTTAATAATTGGTTTCCGTCCAATACAGTGCTTGTATTCTCATCCTGTCCAGAATCTTTGATAGAATCCAGTTGTTTGGATATTTCCAAACAAAGCGGTATCATCTCTGATTATATGACGATTAAGGTCAACAGTTTGATTAACACTCTTTTTTATTTGAATTGGGAATAGATATTAATTTCACTCGCAAAAAAAGTATTTAGTCGAACAATTTTTACTTTACTGAAGGATTTCAGGAGGAGGATAATTGTAAAATTCTTGTAGCTGATTGCTTACAATTAGATGCCATCAAATATGGCAGTAACTCTTCAATCAAATGATTTACGTGTGGCAGTTTTTGTTTTGCAAGAATTTACGGCAAAGATGCCGCTCCTCTTGAACTGTATGCAATATTTGACACAACTTATTTTTTGAATAAGAATGATTTGAAGTTAAAGTTCCAATCAAAATTACGTGACTTCAACTGCAAATAAAGTGAGCTTAAATTAGATATTAGTATATTTAAAGCATTCTAAATTTGGTAGGTGATATTCCTTTTTCCTCCTTAAAAACGGTACTAAAATACCCAGGATTCACAAAGCCGACTTTTGTAGATATCTCCGCAATGTTCAATGGAGTCTCTTTTAACAATTTAGCTGCTTCATTCACACGAGTCAATCGGATGTATTCATTCGCTCCCATACCTAGAATAGCTTTCATTTTCACATAAAAAGAAGAACGACTCATCGCAAACTCTGCAGTTAATTTGTTCACCTCAAATTCAGGGTCCTCTAGATTATCATGAATAACAGTCACTACTTTTCTAAGAAATTCTTCATCTATATTACTATAGGTTAGCTTTTCAGGAGAAGTGCTTGTAGCTGATTGTACCAAAGCTCGCTGAACCGAACGATTCTTAAATATATTAATAATACAAACTCGCAACAGCTCAATACCAAATGGTTTAGCAAGATAAGCATCTGCGCCACTTTTGTATCCAGCCAAACGGCTCTCCGCATCACTTCTGGCTGTTAATAACAGGATGGGCAAATGACTCACCTTGGCATCTTCCCTGATTTTTCGGCACAAACTAAAACCATCCATCACTGGCATCATCACATCCGAAACAATTAGATCTGGAGATTCAGATAAAACCAAATCCCAGGCCTCTTCACCATTTTCGGCCTCAATAACACTGGCATAATTACTCAAACCTTCCTTTATAAATTTCCTTAACTCAGGATCGTCTTCCACAACTAATAACTTTGTATTTCTAAGGAAATCCAAAGACTGTTCTTCAGAAAAATCTACCTCGCCACTAAGTATATCAGGAGCGTCATAATTAAGCACACCACTTAGTATATCTTGTTGCTTCAATGGCAAATAAAACTCGAACTCAACACCTCTATTTTCTCTGCTATTCACCCAAATTTCACCCCCTTGAAATTCCACCAGTTGCCGCACAAATGACAAGCCTATTCCAGAGCCAGCTTTATGATTTTCTGCCTGAAAAAATCGATCGAAAACTTTAGGAATATCTTCTTCCGTAATTCCTTTCCCTTCATCAGCCAGACTAAACAGCAATCGATCCTTATCAATTTTAAATGTAATAATAATATTACCTCCGTTGGGAGAATATTTAATAGCATTTGAGAGTAAGTTGGAGAGAATTTTGTCCAATTTTTCGACATCACATGCCACCTGTATTTCATTGGGTAAATCTCTTACTAGAGATATTTTCTTATCACTCAATTCAAATTCATACTGTGATAAAAATTCTTCCAGCCAATTAACAATCATAATGCTTGTTAGAATAACCTCATCTTTACCGGCCTCAATTTTTCTCATGTCCATCACCTGGTCAATCAAACGTTTCATTTTTTGCGCCTGTCGGTACATCATGAAAATATTTTCACGTACCTTCTCACCTGAGTAGTTCTTCTCATTGACCAAAAGATTCAAAGGCCCATAAAGTAAACTAAGAGGAGTTCTCAATTCATGAGAGATATTGGTAAAAAAAACCAGTTTCTGTTCATTTAAGAGTTTCACTTGATTTCTCCGTTCACGTTCGATTTGCAATTCCATTGTTAAAGTTGAACGCTTTTTCCCGATATCTATTATGATTAGAAACACAAGCACAATTGAAATAATAATTCCCCAAATAAACCACCACTTCTTCCACCAAGGTAGAGGTACAATCACCTTTAAAGAGGTGCATTTATCCAACCATGTACCATCGGCTTGATTACACCATACTTTCAAAGTATATTTACCTGCGGGAAGATGAGAAAACGTAATCTGCGATTCTGTAGTTTCGGTAATTTCCTTATCATATCCTTCCAATAGAAGCCTAAAAATCCGTTTCCGAAAAAGACTTTTCTCATTGACTACTATATTGAATTCCAAACTGGTATTATCCCAAGCCAATTGAATTCCTTTTTCGTCGCAATGCTCCGAATTGCATAAAGCGGCTCCATCTGCCATAATATTGGCAAATGATATTTGTTGATTTAAATTGTCTTCTCCAAACTCTTCATCAGCAGAAATCTTCACTAATCCTTCTACTGCTCCCATATATACATCGCCATTACGAGTTTTCAAAACCGAACGGTTAATGTATTCAAATCCCCGAACACCTTCAGCTCTACCAAACAACTGGTAGTTTTCCTTCTCTGGAATATAGCGATAAAGTCCACGAGCTGAACCAATCCATAGCGTATTATTATTTCCTGTAGCGATACAGTGTGTAGTCTTAAACAAATTACTAGGATGATGTTTTACCTGATTCGTTTTACAATGATATGAAAACACTCCTAAAGAGGAAGAGATCCAGATCAAATCTCCATCTTTTGCAAAAGAATATATGTAGTTATTACGCTTTCCATTCCACCATTTCTGATCCTTTAATGACAATACACTCTTGATGGTCTTATCATTCAAATTAACCTTGCTGACTCTATTTAAACTTCCAACCAAAAGCTCTTCCTCATTTACAATTTGAAGACAATTACCATTACCGGATAATTGCCCATCCCATCCATTGCTTGCATTAACAAGTTCCACGCTTCCATCCAAACCAATAATACTTGTTTTTCCAGAAAGTTTCCAGATTCTACCTCGTTGATCTTTTTTTAAAATAATAGGAATCTGTAAATTGGATTCACTTTGTGCTATTAACCAATCATATTCATTGCTATTTATAAATTTTTTACGATTGATATCAAATATCCTAAATTCATCACGATAAGAACTTACCAGTAATTTGTCTTTTTCAAAAGAACAAATAGAGACAATCTTGGCCTTCTTGAATTCATTAATATGCTCAAATCTATTTGTATTCGGATCAAATAGATTTAAACCTCCCCCATCAGTCCCAATCCAAATTCCTCCATTATGGTCTTCAAAAACACAAATCACATTGGAATTGCTTAAGCCATAAGGATTCCCCTCCACCACATCAGTATAAGACTGAATATAACCTTCATGAATCCATATAATGCCAGAACGTACCGACCCAACCAATATATTTCCAAAATCATCAACAAACAGGTCCGTTAAGGAATTGGTAGGTAACGAATTTTCATCCCCTTTTCGTTCTTGAATATGCCGAACAGATTGCATCTTCCGGTCAATAACAAATAATCCTGTTCCATCTGTTGAAATCCAAACACTTCCATCCCGTACAACCATATCTCTCACAAAATGATACTTCGGATCTATGATCTTATTTACAAATGAATCTACAATCTCCACTCCCTCATTATCGAACAGTTGTAGACCATTATGCTTTGTTGTAAGCCAAATCACTCCACTTTCATCCTGAATGATTCTTTCAACTCCTCGGATCTGTTCTTTTCCGAATGGAGCAAATTTCTTCGTACTTAAATTGTACTTCCATAATCCCGCATTAAAGGATGCAATGATGATCTCATCATCTGAGAAGCTTAGTAATTGATTAGAGGAAAGTGAGGAATCAATCTGTTTAAATGGCTCGAATTGGAAAATTTTAGTTTCGCAATTATAGATAACAATCCCCCTAGTGGTACCAAATACCATTTGTCCTTTCAGCTTACAGAATGAAATCAAATCGGCACCATCTATGTCCAAATCTATTTTGGTGAACTCATCCTTTATCCTGTTATAAAGTACCAGACCACGATCGGTTCCAACCCACAAATTTAAAGAATCATCTTCTACAATAAAGCCAATGTTATCATCGGGTAATGAATTTTCCGAATTTGGATTTCGGAAATAACTGTACATATTGGCCCCGTCAAATTTATTCAGCCCTTCAACAGTTCCAATCCAGATATATCCTAAGTGATCTCGGTAAATTGCATGAATATTGTTTCTAGCAAGGCCATCCTCTACAGTAAACTGTTCAAAATTAAATTGTGTCTGTCCAAAGGCAGAGAAAAAAATAAAAAGAAGGAGAACAATAGTAAGAATTTTCACACCAATTTTTTCCATAGGGTATTTGGGTCGGTTGGGTCACAAATATAATAAACTATTAGTTTTTTTTACGTTTTTTCCTATTCGACTGTTACTGATAATAAAAGTTAAGAAAATCAATTTTCATTTTTATACTAAGCTGTCCAAAGCAAATTGAAAATTTAAAGGGTTTTTAATGAGCTTAGATTTATTTTCTAAAATAGCCTACCTGTTAAAACTTAATTTTGCCGCAGATAAGACAATTAGCATTTTTACAGATATCTAGTTTAACAAAACTCATATCTCTTAGGTCCATGGTAAGTAATTTATCAGCTAAAATTTCTCCTAAGCCTGATAATACTTTAATCACTTCCATAGCACCTAAACAAGCTACCGTGCCGCTAACAGCACCAAAAACAGGAAATTTTCTTTTCCAGGCTTGAGGGTTCTCTGGGTATAGGCAAGTTAGGCAGGCTGTTTTACCCGGAACAATGGTTGTAATTTGTGCTTCTAACTCATACATTGCACAATCAACAAGAACCTTATTCTGTTTTACAGCTTCTTTATTAAGCAGGTATCTTTCTTTGAATAAGGGTGCAGCATCAACAATAATATCGGCTTTAGAAACTAATAAGTTGACATTATCTTCATTAATATTTTCGTTGAAGGCTTCAATTTTGAGACGTGGATTTAATTCTTTCAATCTTCTTTCAACCGATTCAATACGTGCTTTCCCAAGCCAATTATCGGTCATCAGTAATTGTCTATTTAAGTCACTTTCCTTTACATTGCCTCCATGTGCCAATATTAATTTTCCCACGCCTGCTGCTGCCAACTCATAGGCGACCACACTTCCCAATCCACCACACCTGGATATTAATACCGAAGCATTTTTTAATTTCTCCTGACCTTCTTCACCAAAACCAGGAACATCTAGTTGCCATTCATAGACACGTTTCTCTTTTTCTGTAATTTTTTCCATGCTTATCCTCCTGCAATTGGCGACATTATCATCAGTTCATCTCCTGTATTAAGAACTTTATTATCGGAATATTTTACTTGCTGATTATTAATGGCCAATAATACTGAATTTCGATACTCTCCATCTTCCTTAAATAAAATCTGTTTAAATCCCTCGCTATGTCTCTCCGCTAAATCACTAAGACATTTCTGTAAGGTTGTTCCTTGCTCAATTTCAAGAAATTCAGATGATATGCCAGCTTCTTTTTTTATTTGGGCCGTGAATTTAACTTTTATATTCATGATATTATGATTTTTCCTTTTTCAATACGTACAAGTTTATCAGCCAATTTATCAGCATCGCTAGACGAATGTGATATATGCAAAGCTGTAATATTAAGTTCATGCTTCAGTTTTTTTAAGAGAGCATACATCTCATCACGAGTTGGCTCATCTAGTGCACTAAGGGGTTCATCCAAACATAAAAAGTCGGGATAAAAAGCTAAGGCTCTAGCTAAAGAAATTCGTTGCTTTTCACCACCACTAAGGTCATTAATTTTACGTTTAAGTAGATGACCGAGGCCTAGAATATCTGACAATTCTTTCACTCTAATAGCAATGTCTGCTTTAGTCCACTTGCGAATACGCAATGCAAAGCCTATGTTTTTCTCAACATTCATCGACGAAAACAAAGCTGCATCTTGTGGCACATAGCCTATCGATCGTTCAGAGGGTTTTAAATGTGAAATATCAAAATCTCCCAAGTGTATTTCACCAGCATCTATTTTTCGCAAACCGCAAACGGCTTCTAGTAAACTTGTTTTTCCGCAACCTGTTCTGCCCATTAAAACAACATATTCGCCCTTTTCAATCTTAAGATTAATGTTCTCAAGTTTAAAATCGCCTTGTATCAGAGATAAATCTTTTATTTGTAGCATTAGTCAATTGTTTTAAAGAAGCCAATATTCCCAAAGTATCGAACAACCATGAGTACCCCAAAGCCTGCAAATATCATGATTAAAGATACTGCAACTGCCGCCTCGATATTACCCACCGATAATTCTAGAAAAACCGTTGTTGGTAGCACCTCTGTCCGCATTCTAGTGGCTCCGGAAAAAATTAAAATAGGCCCAAATTCACCTAGGGCTCTGGCCCAAGATAAAGAGCCTGCTGTAAGAATTCCATTCTTGGCTTGTGGTAATAAAATCAACCAAAAGGCTTGTGATTTATTGCAACCTAAGGTTAAAGCAACATTCTCCTGACGAGAATTAATTTGCGAGAAAGTAACATTCATAGTTCTTACAGCAAAAGCACAAGCAACCATAAATTGAGCAATAACCACACTATAAATCGTATAGGTTATTCGTAAATGACTCTCGATGAATCGGCCTGGTGCTGTTTGAAACAAAATGAGTAAACTTAAACCTATGACCAAGGGAGGTAAAATAATTGGAATATCTAAAATAGCATCGAGTAAGCGCTTTCCTGGGAAATCGTAGCGCGCCATAAAATAGCCAGTAGGTATTGCAACAATAAGGCTTATTATCATTGTAATAGTGCACGAAATAAGGCTTAATTTTAATGCATATTGTATCTCAGGACTTTTAAATGCAGCTAGAACATGACTTGGGGTGGTAAAAGTTAAGTCAGCCAACATCATACTTACGATTAAAATTATATAGGTAGACGCAATAATCCCCATAATTAGCAGAAAAGGCCAATCACGTCTATTTTTTAGACTTTTACGATTATCTTTTATCATTTCTCAATCTACATTTTAAATAATTTACCCTGCCCTATTTAACGTATTGCCAATCGAATCCATTATCTAGATAATTTTTCTTTGATGATTCACTTATTAGTTTCTGGAACAAACGAGTTAATGTCCAGTAATTGTTCGAATTTGTTCCAATACCAAAATTCTGAAGAGCTTTAGCAAGAGGATCATCAATGGTTAGCATAGTTAGCTTATCTTTTACCTGAGACAGATTTGCCTCATAAACGATTACAGCATCTAATGATCCCGTTCTCAACTGATTAACAAGCAAATCAGCAGTAGGAGTTTGAGAAAATACATTAGGCGAAACAGCTTGCCATAAAGCATTTGAATCGAGTAAATTCTTTGTTAAAGCACCTAAAGCACTTTGCCTTGGGTTACACATTCCAATCCGTATTCCATCCTTACTCAAATCAGATAGTGTTATAATAGCCTGTGGATTTCCTTTCTTTACGGCAATCACAATCTTTGTTTTAGAAACATCTGTTATTTCTACAAATTCATCCTTAACCTGATCCATAAAAGACACATCACATGTCAAGTAGGCATCTGGCTGTTCTCCAGCTTTTATTTGAGACACCAATATTCCACATCCATTGTAAACACGTTGAATCACCACTGCTTCTCTTTTTTCAAAGTCTTGAATTGTTTTCTCAACAACAGGTCGGTTAACACCACCACTGAAAAATAATATTTCAGGTTTTTCTTGCCAAACATCCCCCTTAATTGGTTCATAGCCTTTTTCCTTAAAAATAAGATTCCCAAACTCTCTGGAACTCAAAAAACGCATAAATTTAATTGCTTCTGATGCATTTGGGGATGATTTTAAAACTCCAATTGTAACTTGCTTTTTATAGGTTTCTAGTCTTTTATCAGATACCAATTCTATTTTTTTGAATTGTTTTACTGTTGCATCCCAAACAATGCCGGCATCAACTGCTCCAATTGTAATATCATTTGCTATCTCGTTAACGGTAGTTTTTAAAACCGTTACTTTTTCTCTTATTTCGGACCATAAATTCAGTTCCTCGAGTATTTTTTTTGAATATTTTCCAATAGATGCAGCATCAGGATTTCCTAAAGAAAAAGCAACGTCTTTGCGCAATAAATCATCAAGTCCGTTGATACGCTTAGGGTTATTATTTTTAACAGCAATAACGGGTGATAGATAAGCTAATGGCTGAATTTCATCTACTAATCCTAAAGATTTGGCTTCGTTCAAATAACTTTCGTCAGCCGCTAAATACAAGTCGCCCGTTTTTACAAGTCTCAAACTCGACAAAAGAGTTCCTGAACCACCATACTGAATATCAATTTGAACATTATACTTTTTTTGGTACTCTTTAGCCAATAGTTCTACTGGTGGTTTAATTCCCGCTGCACAATGCAAAACTAATGTCTTTTTATCCGAATGATTGTTACAAGAACAAAGTCCAAAAATCATTAGCATAATTATAAATGTAATATTTTTCATTTCTTTCAATTTATTATCCTCCATCAACTTACCAAACAAATCATCACATAAAAAAACGAACATTAAGTCTAGAACCAGTCTCTCAATACCGATACATTGCTTGATCTATTTTAGAAGCATACTCATCGATGCCACCAGTAAGATTCAATAGTTTATTAAAACCGTTTTCTTGAAGAACACTTATAGCCATAAGGCTGCGTACTCCCATGTGGCATACAACTACTATTATTTTATCTTTAGGTATAGAATCAACACTTTGCTTTAGTTTGTTCAAAGGAATGTTTACAACTCCTTGCAAAGCACAAATCGCCAATTCGTAGTCTTCTCTAACATCTAAAATAAAGAACTCTTCTCCTGCTTTTAATTTCTTTGAGAAATCGAAAACAGATAGTTCAGAAACATTTCCTTGAGGTTGTGAAAGCTGACACCAATTGGTATAATCGATTAATGAAATAATCGTGGGTTTATCTCCACAAAGCATGCATTCTTTATTACGCTCAATTCCTATTTCATCAAATGATAAACTTAAGGCATCATAAGTTAATAAGCGTCCAATTAAGGGTTCTCCTATACCAAGTAAAACTTTTATTACCTCAGTTGCTTGTATTGAACCAATTACTCCTGGAAGGACCCCTAAAACACCAGCTTCGGCGCAATTGGGAACGGTTCCTTTTTCGGGCATATTGGGAAATAAACATCTATAACATGGTCCTTTGCCTGGCATAAACACAGTAGCTTGTCCATCGAATCGCAAAATGGAACCATATACATTAGGCTTTCCTAATAATATACAGGTATCATTCACTAAATAACGGGTCGGAAAATTATCTGTTCCATCAATAACCAAATCATAATTTTCAATAATCTTGATGGCATTAGAAGCATTTAATGACTCATGGTACAATCTAATATCTATATTAGGGTTGATATCCAATAAGGTTTGTTTTGCTGAATCTAATTTTAACATTCCTAAATTAGATGTTGTATGCAGAATCTGTCTATGTAGATTTGAAATTTCAACCTTATCGAAATCTACTAAACCAATCGTTCCCACACCTGCTGCAGCTAAATACATGGCAACAGGAGATCCTAAACCACCTGCTCCAATAATAAGTACTGATGATTTTTTTAATTTATCTTGTCCTTCGAGCCCTATTTCTGACAATTGCATTTGTCGCAAATATCGCTTATAATCTTTCTCTTCTTTTTCCATTATTACCCCATCATAAATAAAATATGCGATTCCTTAAATTACGAATTATCAATATCACACATTCTAAAATCTCTCAGCACTTATCTTCACTACACTTCAAGCAAATTACAATTCAAACTCCGCAATTACGGGGTAGTGATCAGACAAATAAAATGTATCTGGCCCATTACAAACCCAAGCATTCGTACATGAATTCCTCAACAATTGAGATGTTAATATATAATCTACACGTGTTGAATTCGGATGTCGTCCACTTCCTTTTTGCTTTTCAAATACTTGAGTTGGACAGGATATTCGCTGAGCCAAACCAATCGTATATTTCTGAACAACATCTATTAACGGAAAACTTAAAAATGCACTTATTGCACCATATTCTAACTCATTATTTAATAAATTTCGAACATGCTCATGCTGCTTTTCAGCTTCACGAAATGATGTCATCATTTCTTCATTTCCTTTGTAGTAGTTGGCATCAAAAGGCGAGACGGCATTAAAATCTCCCAGTACCATGTATTTGTTGGTCTCTTTTCTGATTTTAGCTAATTTGGATAAAATAACATTTGCTTCTTCGTGTCTTTTCTTGTGTGAAAAGGGGGAAAAATGAACCACCATAAAATCGATTCCCTTAGTACGACAATGAAGCACTCCATGATGCATATTATCGAGAATTCGTTCAACAACTATAATTGGTTCATTAGAAGTAATTCCTACAGGATAACCTGAGGTTTTAACAATTTCAGCAAAATTATGACCCCACTTTTTTGCATCCTTCAATAACTTTTCCTGTGTATAAGCACATAACTCCTGAAATGCTGCAACATCAGGAGCTTGATCTTTCATGTATGTTATGAATTTTTCTTTACGTATTGTATCTTTTCCAAAATCAAATCCATTCCAAATATTATATGACATTACTTTTAATGAGGGTTTTGATACAACAACATCACTATTTTGGGCAAAACCAAAACTGCCTATAAATATTAATAAAACCATTGATTTTAACTCTATCTTTCTCATTCTTTGATTATTAATTTATTTAAATCTGAATTCAGAAACTACTGC
>JADGFH010000078.1 GCA_016743925.1 Labilibaculum sp. | reverse complement strand
CCCAAAGGACAACGCGTTTTCCGGAAAAATATTGCCACCAAGCGATTGTTATGGCAACATTAACAACTAAGAAAAATAGTGGAATTTTTAAAATACCGCCTAATGACTGGGTGAGCCAACCGTAAAGACCTACACCATAAAAAAGAATTTGTCCGGCAAGAAGAAATAAAAAAAAGCCTGACGTAAAGGCCAGAACAACATTACTTGCCAAAACCACAACAAGAAAAAAAGGTACCAGCCAGCGTAGCAACTTATGACAGAAAAGCTGGTACGAAAAAATTCCATATTGAAACATATTCAAAAATTCAAGATGTTTAAAAAAAACCGTTAAACCGCGAAGCACTGTTCGCTCTTTTCGTTCAAACTCCCGCTTCTCATCTGCAATATTCAAATAACTGCCAATTGCTTTAGGATCGCTTACTCCACGCAGACCTAATTTCATGCTACTCAATAAAGTCCGAAAGTCGCTCTGAACATCCCCTGAAAAATCTTGGCACACCACTTTCCTGGCAGCAAAAAAAGATCCGCTAAGACCAACAACTGAATTTATCTGTGATTCCAAACGACGCAACCACATCTCATATTGCACATAAAACCCTTCACCGGAAGGCTTGCCATCCTGCCCGATCAAACGATCTTCACTGCTGACACACCCAATTGAAGGATCAGCAAAATTTGAAATGATTTCTATTAATCCCTGGGGCTCAAGGATAGTTGCAACATCAGAAAAAACAATAATTTCACCCCTGGCATATTGCACAGCCTCCTTCTGAGCATTTTCCTTACCGCCTCTATTAACAACCTCTAACAATTCAACGCCTTGCGCTTCGTAAGAGAAAACAATGTCATTGGTTGTATCTGTTGAGCCATCAGATGCGACAAGAATCTGTAGCTTCCCTGCTGGATAATCTAATTCCAGAGTATTCTCCAGCTTTTCTCTTATTCTTTTTTCTTCATTGTAAGCGGTTATTATCAATGTAACAAAAACATCAACTCGGTTATGTATGTTTTCATGCTGTCTGAAAATTCGTACCAGTAGTAAGGACAATGGGTAGCCAAAATAAGCATAAAAAACCATAAAGACGGACAATAAGAATACAACAATGAACCAGTTCATATCACTATCCTCAACTAAACAATTTACCATAAAGTTGATAATATTTTTCTGCCATAGTATTCCGGGAAAAATTTTTCTCAACTCTCTTACGAGCAGAATTTGCCATTTTTTTTCTTCGATCCGAATCAACCAAACCCAAAATCTTCTGCGCAAACAAATCTGCGTCCCTTTCCACTACCAGATAACCATTCTCACCATCCTCAACAATTTCTGGAAAACCGCCAACATTGGGCACAATTACAGGTAGATAATGCCCCATCGCCTCAAGGACACTCATGGGGATTCCTTCATGCACCGATGTATTTACATACACATCCAAATCTCCATAAAAACCGGACATATCATCAACATGCCCAATCAAAGTAAATTGATTGCGTAATCCGAAGTCACCAATCATCCGTTCAAGCCTCTTCTGCTCTGGCCCATCCCCGGCAATAACAAACTGAACATGCTCATTCATTCTTATAACCTTTACCGCAACTTCAATAAAAAAATCATACCCCTTAACAGGAAACAACCTTCCTGCTGATCCTACAAGGTAACTACCTGATACCGTCTTTTCAAATTCAGGAGGCAACAAAATCCCGTTGTGGATAACCTCAAGTTTCTTCTTAGAGAAACCATACTTCCCCAACAACAAACTTCGCATCTCCTGAGACACTACTATCGTTTTCTGAAAACCCAAGGAAAGAAGATAAAAAAAAAGACCCGACCTTAGACTGCCTTTATAGGTTTGCTTTTCACCCGCTGTCTCAGGCATACCGTGCTGGGTTGCAACCAATCGAATTCTCCTCATCGCCCGTGTCACTAACCAAGCAAGGAGATTCTCCTTATAGCGATGGGAATGAATAATATGGGGAGAAAACTCCTTAACAAGCGTATACAGCTTCTTGACTAAAATTGGAATTGACTGTTGTGCCTCATTGAGAATACGCACATCGACACGATTGTTTTTAAGTTTTTCAGCCAAACGGCCATCATTAAAAAGAACAACCTGAATCTCCATGCTATCGAATTCTTTGAGGCCACAAACAAGTTGATAAACCATAACCTCGGCTCCAGCCCAGAGATCCCCGGAAGCCAAAATCAATACTCTCATCCTGTAGTCGTCAAATTTTGAAACTGTACTATTAATATTTTTTACCAAGTTTTTTCTCAAATTATCAATTATGTAACCTAAAATTCTATAGAAAATGACTTATTCAAAAGTCTCATAAAGTTGTTTGTACTTAGTTATCATATTTTTGATGGAAAAATTATTGTACACATTTTTTTTTGCATTTATGGTAAATAATTCCATTTTTGAAGGATTGTTAAGGTAATAAATTACAGCTTTGGCTAAAGCATTTTCATCTGCTACCTTAACAATAAGCCCGGAAAAATTATTTTTAACAATTTCTTGAGGACCTCCGCTTTCAGTCACAATTACAGGGATTTCTCGTGCCATAGCCTCAATAGTTGCAAGTGAAAACCCTTCCGAAAGTGAAGGCAGCATGAAAATATCCATAATCCCGAATACTTTGTTCACATCTTCCTGGTAACCTATAAATTTAACAGTATCTTCTAAGGACAGACGGTTTCGCAGTTTAATCAAATCATCAAAAAATTGGCCTTCTGCGAAACCCGCAATGATAAACTTACACCTTGAATTTTGATTATGAATTAGTTTTGCTGCCTTGATAAGATAAGCATACCCTTTTGCGTGCTTTATATTGCCAACTGATCCAATTACGATATCATCCTTGGATAGCCCTATTTTTTCCCTTTCACATAAACTATTAATATGGTTATCTCCACTCTCCAAAGGAATTCCATTATATATCGTAGTACATTTTTCGGTTCTCCGCCCGATGATATTTTCAATATAACGTGTTAGATGATCAGACACTGAAATAATTTTTTTTGCTCCATTGTTAATTAAAAAAAATTTAAGTTTTAGTAGGGGATCTTTTAAATCAGTATCAATAAAGCCGTGGAAGGTACAAATAACAGTTTTTTGGCATATTATGCCAATCAGACTAGCATAAACAGATGTGCCAAAAAGATGTGAATGAACTATAGTAATTTTATTTTTTAGAACAATTTGGATGAGTTTATATACAAATGAAAAATTAGCTCTTCCGCTACCATCAATTAGAATTACATCAACATGGGGTAATTGAATAATTTTTTCATAGAGCCACCCTTTATCAGGTAAGATTACAAAAAATTTATAATTCCCACCTAAATTTTTAATTATATATAAAAAAACTTTTTCTGCACCCCCCTGTCCTGTGGAGTCTATTAGGTGCAATACCCTTTTTTTTTGGGGGGGGGTCATTTTTCGCTCAAATATTCCAGTTCTGTTTTTTCGTATTTTTTTTTGGTAAATTTTCTTTGAACAGAATGAAGAAACCATTTTAATTCCAGTGCAAAAAGATTTCGTTGGTTTATTGGTTCTCTTTTGTTTTGGTCTTTTAAAAAATCCAGAACGTTACTTACAGGTACGAACCATCCATTACGTTTAGAAAGTTGTTCTAAAAGTTGCCGGGTCTGCGAGTGCAATACATTGTTTTTGACAAACCCCTTGCCAAAATGGGTTGATAAGATACATATCCCCCTTTGAGTCTCAAGCCTTTGCTGATTTTCAGTACATATCAACCGGTTGAATTCCTCAACATTGTCAGCGTCACTTGTAATGAAACAGGACTTAATGTACGGTTGTTGGAGTGAAGAGTACAAGATATTTTTTGATACTTTTTTTAAGTTTATGTTATTATAGGTGAATGTTCTCACATAGTCAAAATGGTCATAACAAATATCCCCCCAGAAATATTTCGATTTTTTGTTATTTCCATAGTAGGTTTCATTTTTTTTATTGTTTAACAATTTATACAATTTTTTGAAAATCAAAAAACTGAAACGGTCTTCTCCCCAATAAAGATTTTCTTTATTCCCAGCATGGCATGCATAAGATTTTGGGGAAAACCCCATGATTTTATTAAACTTTTTCAAAGCCTTTAAGGTGATACCACGAGAGCTCGTCTCCATTGAAGCCCCATGAAATGCAATTTCAAAGCCTTTAACCGATAATTTTTTGATATAGTCCGCATAAGATGGATCTTCAAGAGTTTGGGAACCAGCAAAATCGCTATCATTCTGGCTACAATGAAGCGGCCATACTGATTTTGTGGTTAACATTCCTATTTCATGGAGAAAATCGTAAACAGGACTAATATTTCCAACAGTTGCAACATCGGTATCATCAAAAATAGTAAAGATAAAATTTTTGTTATCAGGATATTTCATTTTGCCTTTTTAGATATTTATTTTTTGCAATATTATTTAAAGAAACCGTCATTGCAAGATTTATCCAAAAATATGGGTAATATAGTACCGTGACAAAAAAACCAGCGACCAAATATGCAAGAAGGGAGAGGTTTAAACTGGTCGCTAAATTATATAAAAATGGACTATCTATTTGCTTAGCTACCTTTATTGTTTCGGAGTTGTTTTTATATGTTGAAAAAACAAGAAGTAAAAAAGCGATTAGCCCGATATAACCTAATTCTGACATGCACTCAATAAATATATTGTGACATTCATCCCCACTTGAATGAAATAATTGTTTATCTGCCACAGCCCAATTTTCATAACCGACACCAAGGATTGGGTATAACCTAACCATATCCAGTCCTTTCTTCCATCGCTCTAACCGGTTGGAAGTTGTACGGTCGTTCTTTGTTCCAATATTTAAGGTCCTATCCATATCTCTTTGAGAAATAATATAAGGCAGGGATAAAAAAACAAAAAAAAGTAGCAGTATCCCAACAACTTTTCTTTTGCTGAATATTAACATAGCAAATATAACAATGGCCAGCGCCAAATAACTTCCCCTTGAACCACATGCTATAATTCCACCTGTAAATATGACCGGCAAACTTATTAAAATAATTTTGATTACTTTCCCTTTGTAAGGCCATAATGATTTAAGAAAGCAAATACTGATAGAAAAGGCGATGCATAGTTGAATCGCTAACTCGCCCGAGTTTGCTAACCAACCGCTACCAACTTGGGCACCGAACCGATCATATTCAAAACCCCTCAAAACCCAATTTCGAAATACAGCCTGGCTTAATTTGAATGATATTAACAGAATTAATGATGCAAATATGAATAATTTTTCTTCGGTATCTATTGAATTTGTTATTAAGTAATATCCTATATAGAGCACAAGAAAGGCTTTAATATTATCAAAAGATGTTTCAGGAGAAATAGCTAAGAATGACGAAGCTAAAACGACTAAACCAAAGATGTTTATAAAAAAATTAGATTTATTTTTTATTCTAAACATCTTTTGTTCAAATAAAACAGATAATCCAGCACCAATTAGTACAATATTTCCCAAGGGAATTACTTGAAGTGCAGGATACATAGACTGAGGTCTTAAATATTCAACAAGAATGTATAATAAGATGAACCATAATGAAACCTTTGCTTTTATGATATATTCAATTATTTTATTGATTCGTAGATTATAGAAATTTTCCATATATCGCATCTTGTTTTAAATATTTAAAAATGGGAATTTTTTTTATCTTTTTCCCATTTCATGTGTGTTAGCCATTTAAATTACTTAATCGTCATGTTCGGGTTTAACGCTCTAAAATTCAAATCACCGGTTAGCAAAAAGAGTACAATTCTAAAGTTTCGAAAAGTTCCAAATCTCATTGCTTTTACTATTGCTTTGGTGGCTTACTGCCAACCACAAATTCTTCCCAAAAAGTGGCTGACCTTTAACCAACCAAGTAGCGCCCTGGTCTATCTATATGATAAAGAGCCTTTGCTGTAAGGCTCTTTATCTTTGTTTCCTGTTTTCAGGAGATTATCTGTAAGAGGTTCTAATAATCCGATTACAATTTGAACGGTTTCAACATCCTTAATAAGACTTTTCTATATTCAAGCGACTCGTTTTGCCACAAAAGACTCATTAATCCTGCATGAATCCGGCTGGTGCTGCTGGTGCTGGGATATCAGCAGATCCAACGGGGCCAATATACTGATCAGCAATCACAATATTATCCATATATGTTGGTTGATCATTACCAGACCTATTATAATAAATATGTTGAAGTTCAAAAGTCCCAACTCCAAGTATAGCAGGATCGTTTGCCCCAAAAAACTTAAAGTTATTTAATGAAAATATTTTTTTCCCATCAACCCACATTTCCAAAACAGCATCAGCCGTACTTGAATTCGAATTAACTTTTACGTGCATTTCAATACAATACCAAATGTTTGTTTTAAAATAAAATTCTGCATCGGTATCACCGTCCCCAAGTTTATTATTATAATTATCCCAATACCTATATCCCCCTTCATACTGGCTTCCGGCACCAGCCTCCGACATATAAATACCACACACACTATGTCTTTTTATATTAGTATCAAACTGTCCGTCTACATTACGTAATCTACCTTGAAATGGTCTTTTGCTTTTACCGCCAAACTTAAAATATCCTGTAGCATAATTATCATCACCCGCATGTGCCTTTGGTGTAAATTTTGAAAATTTATGTTGCACACTTGCACTGTTCCAATCTCCTGTAAATTTTTGATACAATCGTATGTAGACCTCTTTAACATCAGATGCCAGTGTGATAATAGTTGTATCCCGTGAAAAACTTTCATTCGGACAATTCCCATCATAGGGAGTTTTTAAGGAGTAACTAGATCCCGGAATAGAAGATTGAGCTGCTGCGTCATTTGATATAATTGTGTTGTGGCTTGTACTTGTGCTTGAGCATCCAGTACCCTCAGACCCTGATGCCTTTCCACCTAAATAGCTAAAGTTTCCAGTACCTGTATCTGCATTATAGGATTTAGCTTCTCCATCCCAAGCAAAAAAGATTGTAGCATTCGAATGATTTACATTAAACAAAAAAATAAAAACCCCGAGCAAAGTTATAAATGTGTAATTCTTCATAGTACCTCTCTCTTAAATCTTAATTAACACTGGAAAAAGCAAATATAAATTTGGTAAATATTTAGTATAAAAATACTCTGGCAATGCTACATAATTTTCAATAAAAAAGTCACTTTATTTTCTTTGATATTGCCCGAGTCACAATTCGGAATAGCGAACCTAAGCGTCCAAATATATAAACAATTGATAGCACCATATTTCCAGGCATCTGCCATAAATATAAACTCCTCTTTCCAGCCATATAAAATGATATTATAAGCAACCATACAAAATAAACGGCAATTATTTTATATTCAAAAAACATGCCAAGCAGCATTAAAAACAAAAAAACTCCGTTTATTACAGACAATAATGCAGGTTTCGAATTAAAAAAAAATTTTACAGAACAAAAATCACCTTCACCATGCCACATCTCACGTATGAAAAAATCCCTTATATTTTTTGGATAACCATGGTGATATACCTCAAA
The DNA here is from genome assembly GCA_016743925.1 of Labilibaculum sp. Lineage (GTDB taxonomy): Bacteria > Bacteroidota > Bacteroidia > Bacteroidales > Marinifilaceae > Labilibaculum. The sequence goes on along the minus strand of JADGFH010000078.1, from coordinate 5,603 downwards.
ATTCCAATTAACAACAATTGATCCGCCATTTTTTTTCACTCTTAAACAGTAATCACTGTCTTCACCTGATTTTAATTTTTCATCAAAACCCGAGACAGTCTCAAATGTTTTTCGTGTTGTTAAAAGATTTCCACTATTAATATAATTCATGCTATAATTATTGTTATCAAACCAATGCTTTTCCAGCAATGATGCACTCAGAGGACTTAAGCAGGGAGCTCCTGTGGCGATCAACAAATCGTCTTTGTTATTAATAAAGTCAAGTAATGCTTCACTCCATTTAGAAGATATTTCGACATCTGCATCCAAAAAAACAATTACATCTCCTCTCGCAATGTTCGCACCATAATTTCGCAATGCGCCAACATTACAATCAGTTTTTTTATATACATCAAGACCAAATTTCTCTGCAATTTGGGTTGATCCATCAGTAGATCCGTTATCAATAAAGAAAATTTCGTAATTTAGTCCAATTTGTTTCATATTATTCAATATTGATTTTAAACATTTATTAAGATGCTTAGATTCATTATAACATGGAATAATAATATCTACAGATGGATTTGACATTGAGCTCCAATATAAAAATTAAAAATCTCTCGGTAGAATAAAAACATGATTTTTCAATACTGACATGTTTGTAATTATGTATAGATTGACAGTAAACAGAGTATTTTCGATTGACATTACAAATTTAAAATTGGTGATTTTTTTTTACTAAACACCAATTTTATCTGATCAGGAAGGGATTTAACTTTTTTTTCATATCAGTTTATTAATTCCAAAACAACAAATCCCCATCACCAAAAGTAAAATGCCAATTTTGCCCTTTAGATAATAAGTTTGAAGAGATTACTGAATCTTCATGCAAATATTTTAATGCAAATTTGTTTTCGCCCCGTTTTATAAAACCAAATCGTTTAAATACCTTCAATAATGATTTATTTGAACACATAACTTCTATAAAATCAGGTTTATCCTTTTCGATTTCAATAATTGCTTTTTTTAGTAAATATATCATTGCAGAGCTATTTTTAACTGAACAAAGAAAATCAAAAATCGTTGTGATTCTTGTGTTCGCAATCTCTTTTGTTTTAAAGACAACATACCCAGCCATTTCACTATTAGCATTTAGACATATCATTTTTTGAAATCCTGGAAAATCACCTTGAGAGTATTTCCAATTTAAAATATCTTTCGATTGATATGAACTAAAACAAAACTCTTTTTTTACTTTTTGGTAAAATTTATCGATCCGCCCATCAAATTTATCAATTGAAATAACTTTAAATTTATTATCAGAAAAAAGATTGAGTATTTTTAAAAAGTTATCTATTACTGACAGCATCATATTGATTGATTTAAAAATAATATTATTCAAAGATTCAATCTTTGTATCCAATTTATTACGTATAATCGGTTCTATGTTGTATATTTTTACATATGAACTCAAATTTTTTACTTCTTTCCATCCACACTTTTCAAACACACGGGAATTCGGCGCATTCATCCATACTGCCATTGAAAATTGTTTGCTCTGATTCAACACTTCATTTATTTCATTTATCAATGTAGTTCCAAGCCCCTTACCACGTTCAGCATAGTCAACCATAGAGTCATGATAAATGTAACCATCAATATCATTACCAAAAAAATGAAATTTATAAGGCATTAGGCCGCAAAATGCAATAATTCGCTCTTTTTTTTCCATGACGGCATATCCGTCTTTGTTAACACTTAACGGATTATCATTTAACAGAGTCTTGAAAACTTTATTTCTATGGTTAACTATTTTTTTTTCATAATGTTCATTCCATAATTTTTTAAGAAACTTAACGTCTTCTTTTTTTATCCTACGAACAGTATATTGCATCATTAATCCCCCCCTATAATTCAACGAAATCGTAATTCAATTTATTATCCTAATTTTTGACGGAATTAATGCTTCAAAATTTTACTATTTTTAATATTTTTTTTAGCAACCAATCAAATTGATGAACTTTCACTTCAAATTCATGCATTCCAATATCCCCTGCAATGCCATTTCTTTTTAACTTCATAAGTTGTGCATTATTTCCATTCGGTCCTGAAATCATCGTTACTGCAGCCCTAATACCTGAAGATTCTAAAATTTCAATACATTTTCTATTGAAATCAAGAGGCCCCCCATTGGGATACGCAAACAATTCACAAGGATGGGTAGTAATTTGTTGAACATCATGTATTGATTTGTTGATCTCAATCTTTTTTTCGCTATTTGTAATCTTACCTAAAATAGCATGACTATGAGTATGCGCTCCAAACTCAATCAAATCGGAACTAACCATTTTTGTTACTGCGTCATTATTTAACATACTATAGGGCTCGTTAATTCCAATTAAAGCATTTGGATCCTCGCCAAGTTCCAATATTATTTTTTTTGTTTCATCCAATAATTCTTGATGAGTAAGTTCTTTTAATTTGTTTTGAATCTTAACCGATGACATATCTTTTTCTTCAGATATATTTATATTAAAATGTTTCCATTTTAATATATTTTTTTTAGTTTTTGCAATCGCCCGATTAATTCGACAAAACCAAATAGTTTCGTTTGTATCAACAAATTTTGTACTTAAAAATATGGTTGCCGGTATTGCAAGTTTTCTGAGAATTGGAAAGGCGACAGTGAAATTATTCTGAAATCCATCATCGAAAGTTATAACAGCAGTAGGTTCCTTTATATTCCCGGAATCGATTAATTTAATTGCTTTTGATAAAGAAACAAGTTTGAAATTTTTTTTTAAATATTTCATTTGCTTTTCAAAAGCCTTTGATTCGAGAAAACACCAATCCCGAACAGGAAGTTGTTCATCAATTATCGCATGATATGTAAGAATAGTTATTGTCTTTTTTAAAAAAACTTTATGAATAATTTTAGGGATATTTAAATTACATATAACTTTAATTATATATTTTTTTATAACTCTTTTCATAAACTTTGCATTCTTTGATATTCAATAATAAATTTACTTGTATACTTATGGCGTGGGATTTTTTTTGACACAGTGCCGTCCTGATCATAGGATTAAATCTTTATTTTTTTTACATATGAAAAATATGATTTAATCCTATGAAATTCTCTAAAGCAAGTCAGCTCCATACCTTTTCTTGCTGAAATGTTTGTGGAAGAAATAGCCAACAGAACTTTATTATAACCCCTTTCCTTTAAATCTTTACAAACCCAATCAACAGTTTTTCCTTGCAATCGTTTTCCTCTGAAAGATGACAGCGTAAACATATAATTTAGTTCAACAGCCTTCTCATCTTGAATATTAAAAAATCTTGAATATTCACCTTTTGGAAAAATCCAAAGGATACACGCCAATTCCTTTTTGTAATATGTCAAATAAAAAAAAGTAGCTCTATGTGTTTTATCCAAATAGAATTCTCGCGGCATATCATCTTTTTTATTTCGTATCTCTTTTAGCAATTCAAGATTCGACTGAAAACATTTAAATTCTTTTTCAAATATGATGTTAGCGGGATCCTCACGTAGTTCTCTTTTATAGAGAACAAATGTTTTAATATTAAAATAATTAGAATATATGCGTAATATAGTGGCCTTAAATCCCTTTTTACTAACATAAAGATACAACTCGTTCAATTTTCTTCCTATCATCTCTTATATATCCTTCAGCAAATTAAAATATATTTTTTCAACTTGTTTTGCATACCGTTCTTTCGTAAACAACTCTACAACCCTGTCTTTTCCATTTTGCCCCATAAATTCAGCCAAATTATTTTCGTTTAGTATCGATCGTATCGCATTTGCCAGATCGTCAATATTGCCTGGCTCAACAAGAAATCCTGTTTTACCATCTTCGACAATATCAAGCGGTCCCCCCATTTTTGCAGCTACAACGGGTTTCCCCATTGCCATGGCTTCAATGAGTACCATACCAAATGGCTCAGATTTGATTGAGGCATGAACCACTAAATTCATTAGCCCCATAAGTGCAGGCACATCTCCTCTATAACCCGTTAAAATAATTTTCTGCTCCAAACCATAGTGTGTTATGAGCGCTCTTACTTCATCAAGATATTTTTGATCACCATCAGAACAATCACCAACAATTAATGCTTTGGTATTCGGTACCGATTGAATAATAAGTGCAGCAGCATGGACAAATTCTTTAATCCCTTTCCAATTAATTATACGGCCAAAAATGCCAAATATTTTCTCCTCATCATTTATGCCAAACTCTTTGCGCAAATATTCATAAGAATGGGTGTCATTAAAGTCATTAAGATCAATGGCATCAGAGATGATGGTTATGTTTGATTCGTGAACTTTAAGATTCAACAAATTATCTCTAATAGCTTTCGATATTGCGATATGAAAGTCAATTTTTTTTGCTAAGAATGAAGATATTGTATTAACTTTTTCAAAATCACGCAAATGCGCTACGCATGGTACCCCAAGAAACTTGGCAGCAAGGATTCCTGCAACTTGACTCCCCAATATATTATTTAAGTGGACGATTTGTATTTTATGTTTCTTCCCTATATAGCAATAGTAAAATGTTTCGGGAAGAGTGACGACAATTAGCCAATATAAAAAACGAAACCGGTCAACTATTTTCTTACCAATACCTTCAGAAAAAATAGGTATCTCTAAAATCTTTTTATATATTTTATTATGAATCCAGGGAACTTTGATTTTAAAATAATACCATTTTATAAAATCAAAATATTTTTTCAGAAATATTTCAGGTTGACCAGTAACTAAAATCGGTTCAACTTTTTTTTTGTCAAGAGCCCTTAGCAAGTAAAGCAAACTATTAATAGCACCACCAAAAGTAAATGTATTGTCAAGATAGAGAACTGAAATAATTTTTCTCATGTTTTGATGTAGATCCTTCTATCTTATAATCAACTATCTCTTGTTACACAGAAAATAAATGATTGAATTTTTATACAAATCCACTATCCTGTAGTTTGGATTATTCAAAGGTCACATGATTTAACCAAAAATAATTTAAAAACTACAATGGTACCTCTATTTTTAATAATTGAAGAGTTTTAATGTATTCATCTTGCTCAGTATTATAAACTTTTGGATACTGGGCGCTTCTACTAGCATAACGTAACAATCCTACATACATCAGAATTTTAAGAACATCCCCTGAAATACCGAATTCTTTTGCATAATTCCCATTAATATCCAGACTATCCCGAGATAGAATATCACAAACAACCTTTCTAAATGCGTGAAACACGCCATAACCTTTCTCAATTCGTTCACGCTGCACCAGGGAATTAAACATATCAAGACCGGCAAAATCTAGTTGCCTTCCAGTATCCCAATCGATCACTCCGGTCAATTTACCAGTATGTGGATCAACCAAAATGTTGCCATACCCATAATCTCCATGAGAGGCAGAAAGAACATAATCTTGCCCGATCATATATTGTCTTATATTTTCAATCACCTCAATTACTTCATTAAAAAAAGATTTATTAACACCATTGCATGATGCCAAACGATCGAGTACAAAGGAAAAAAATTCTTGAAAAATTTTTTGATCAATTTTTGTTTTCCATTTAGTTCCTTGCTGTAATTG
>JADGFH010000842.1 GCA_016743925.1 Labilibaculum sp. | reverse complement strand
CTGCCATTTGGATTGAAAAACAAAACAATGATAAAAGGCGGCAAAGAATATTTATAATTAGCCTGATTGCTCATTTGGCAATTCTAGTCTTTTTTAAATATTTTGGGTTTCTAGAAGCTAATGTGAGTTTATTTGTAAAAACGATAGGTGGTAACTGGAATTCCTCGATTACAAAAATCTTTTTACCTCTTGGAATATCATTTTATATCTTTCAGTCAATCTCATATCTTATTGAAGTTTATTGGGAAGAACAGGAAACGGAAAGGAATTTGGGGGATTTTATGCTTTATATGCTCTTCTTTATGAAATTCTTATCTGGCCCTATTGAACGACCAGGAGATTTTCTTCCTCAGATAAAAACAAAAAAAGTATTCGATTATGAACAAAGCAGCTATGGCCTGAGATTGATTGCCATTGGTTTATTTAAGAAGTTAATTATTGCCAACTATTTAGCAGGAGTCTTAAATGAGGTATTTGCATCAGTTCAGGATTATTCTGGTGCGCAACTTCTTGTAGCTACACTTATTTATCCCATTCAATTATATGCTGATTTTTCGGGATACACTGATATTGCTATTGGTGGAGCTGCTATATTAGGTTATAAACTGTCACCTAATTTCAATAGGCCTTTTATAGCAGAAACCATTACTGATTTTTGGCGACGTTGGCACATGAGCCTTTCATTTTGGGTAAAAGATTATATCTACGAACCACTAGCTTTCAAAAAGAGAAATTGTGGTGTTTGGGGTATTAGTTACGCCTTATTGCTCACTTTTATTCTATTGGGTCTTTGGCATGGCGATAGTTGGAATTTCATTATCTATGGTGCCATTCAGGGATGTGTCATTATTTATGAGATGCAACGTGCAAAATGGTGTGCCAAATGGAAACAATACCTTTCAGGTAGATGGTTTAAAGTTTATGGCATTATCAGAACTTACCTTATTTTTTCAGTATCACTTCTTTTTTTCAAAATTGAGAAATTTACCGATGTCAATTATGTATCACGTCATATTTTTGATGGCATAAGAGCGACTTATAAAGAAGTTAATCTTGGAATGAGAGATCATAACATCATCGTTTTAGCTCTTGCAATCAGCTTAATGTTCTTATACGAGTATGCTAATAGCAAATGGGACATTTGGAGCAAGTTGGAGCAGAAGTCCATATCTGTACGTTGGAGCGTATACTATCTACTAGTTATTGTTATTTTCTCATTCGGCGATTTTGGAGCAACCGATTTCATCTATTTGCAGTTTTAATATTATGCAGAACAAAAACCTTATCACATTCTTAAAAAAAATCGGACTCTTTCTTCTTCCGATATTAGCGCTGATCATTTGGTATTTTAACTCTGACCCCTTTAAGGTGATTAATACCTATAAGACTTACAGCAATAAACCTATCGATTTAAACCAAGGTTATATAAGTTGGCAAAGTTATTTAAACCATAAGGATAGCTTAAAGTATGACTCGTTTATATTAGGGAATTCATGTACTATGGCTTATCCAACAACACTATGGAAGCATTATCTGCAAGCAGCTTCACCTATACGATTAAATGGTAATTCGGAGTCTTTATACGCTATTCACAAAAAGATTCGGCGATTGGACGAATCAGGGAAGCAAATAAAAAATGTCTTATTACTTTTAGATTACAATACTTTAGGAAAATTAGTAAAAACCAATTCTCATACTCGAATACTACACCCTGATATTAGTGGATTAGGACGAGCTGAATTCCAAAAAGAATTTATGGTAGCTTTTTTCAATCCAAATTTTTTAATACCCTATATCGATTATTCGATCTTTGGGGAATTTAGAAACTATATGAAGGGCATTATAATCCCTAATAATTATTTTCGAAATAATCAGACAAATGATATTATCAACCCAAGAGAATTAGAAATTGAACAACTAGGCCAAACATACTGGAAAATACATGAAAATGAATTTCCAATAAGATTGGATAAACCTAAAGATTATGATCAGATTATCTTTAATAAGCAGAAAAAAATACTTAATGAGATTAGCGAAATATTCAAGAAACACCACACCAATTATCAAATTATAATAAATCCTCAATGGTCTCAAAAGAAATTCAACCTGCATGATCTTCATCAACTAAAAATAATCTTCGATAAAAATCGCATTCACGATTTTTCAGGAAAGAATAAATACACCGAGAATAAGGAGAATTTTTACGAAAGAAGCCACTATAGACCTTTATTAGGAAAAATGTTATTGCGAAAGATATACAAATAATAAGCTTAACCATTCATTTTGTCGAATCACACAGATTGAGTCTTAAGTTATTTGAAAAGGGGAAGTTAGCTCTTCTATTTTTGAATCATGTTGAGAAATTGTGATATAAATCATCATTCTTGATAAGGATGATGACAGAATACGACCACTATAACATCTGGTTCACTTACTTTTATCAGAGGGGCTTTAAAATTATTTGAATATCACCAGCACAATTTTTGATGATGTAGCGATTAATGTTCATTTATAAGAACAAAATATTCCTCATGAGGAATATAAATTCGATCAACTTGAATCAAAAGGCTTCTATCCAACTGTTATGCCACAAGATCAAAGAAAGGGTATCTCCCAAAGGTGAAGACGGTTGCTATTTAGAACGATGAAAACGAGATGCCAAAGTTATAACCAATCAAATGTCTTGGATAAAAAACTCAATAGCGAACTGTGTTAAGAG
>JADGFH010000841.1 GCA_016743925.1 Labilibaculum sp. | reverse complement strand
TTATAAATGTAAGTCAGATGGGTTTCTATCAATAGAATATCCCACTATTACAAGATTTATTACCGCCGATAATAGAAATTTTATTTCGTTTATGAGTAATAAAGATGTGGGAAGCATTGGTTTATTAAAATACCTTAGTGAGCCCGAAAATTTAAAATACTTAGAACAACTTACGGAACAATTTAGTAGCCCCAACTTTAAAGCCGTACTTGAAGTAAAAGGTGAAGGACAAACTGATTTCGAACTAGCGCTAAAAGATATTGCTCCAATAACAATCAATGTTAACGAAATATGGCCTAAATAACATTTAGGTTTATTAATTACACTTTATGCAAGCCCATAAAAGATTGTAATAAATTCAAAAAGATATACCTTTATAAACTTATAATAATTATCAATTATATTTTAATTATGAAACGAATATTAGCTACATTAATCTCAGTGGTATTTCTGTTACCGCTTATGGCAAATCCGCCTAAAAAAAATCAATTTTCAGAAAAATATAGTGAAAAGAAATTTTATTTTTCTGGTTGGGGAGCACCTAAAAAAGGAACGGATGCTGAGCAATTAAAAACATTAAAGAAATGGGCTGATGCAGGCATTACCGACTTATTGCCAAATGTTGGTAAAGATAGACTCGTAGAACTTATTGAGTTGGGAGACAATTATAAAATACGTATACATGCTTGGCATTGGATGATGAATGTTGGCGGAAGTAAAGAATGTAGAAAAAATCCGGATTGGTATTCTGTTAATAGGCTAGGACAAAGTTGTCGCGATTTCCACCCTTACGTAGGATATTATAACTTTTTAAGTCCTTTTTCAGAAGGCGCACGAGAATATATCAAACAGGGAGTTAGAGAAAAAGCAAAAATCAAAGGGTTAGCTTCTGTTCATTTTGATTATATAAGATATGTTGATGCTATTCTGGGAAATGATTTACAGAAGAAATATCCATATAAAGGAGGAAAACTGGTTCAGGACCGCATTCTTCCCGAATATGATTTTGGATATCACCCTAATGCTCGCAAAGAATATGAAGAAACATTCGGTATTGATCCCATGAAAATGGAAGATAATGTTGAAAATCCAGCTTGGCAACAATTTCGCATGAATGCAATATCTTCATTGGTTGATGAATGTGTTTCTATTTGTCATGAAGAAGGAACAGCAGCATCTGCAGCGGTTTTCCCTTTTCCTCAACTCGCTCGCGAATACGTTCGTCAAGATTGGGCACACTGGAATCTGGATTATTTCTTCCCGATGATATATAAAAAAGACCATGAAGGTAATATGGGTTGGGTAGGTTTTGCTACGCAAGAAGGTGTACGTGAAATGAAAGATGGACAGCATCTTTTCACCGGAATCTTAGTCGGTCATTACGGTGATAATATGGCTGATTTTGAGAAAGCCATTGTTCTTGCTTATGAAAATGGCGCTAGAGGAATTACATTCTTTACGGTTAATTCTTTACAAGAAAAACATCTTGCTATTATAAAAAAATACAACAAAAAATATAATAAATAAGGTCAGATTAAATCTGATACCTTCAATTATTCGGAGTATAAAACAGAATGGTAGTTCGATCATTTTCCATGAACAAACTGCCATTTTGTTTACACTATTTGAACCTATCCATTTTAATCAAAACAGCATTAAAACTAATTTTCAGACTTTTACATTATAAGCCATCCGATTAATAAACAAGGCTAATCCCTTAATCTGATAATTGTTTTAATAAATACAGTACTTTTGTAAAAGTAATTAGCTTAAATATGGAACAATCTTTTAAATATCTTATACAGAATCAGGATGATGTTAATTGGGGCATATACGCTAATGTGTCAGGCTATGCCAGTCTTGAGTCAGGAGAAATGTATCCTCCTATTGGCCATCCAGACGAATATCATTTCATTTGGGAAAAGGGACGTATCCTAGACGAATTTCAACTACTATACATTACAAAAGGAACTGGTGTATTTGAGACAAATAAAAAAAAGTACAATGTAAAAGAAGGCGACACTATACTTCTATTTCCATTCGAATGGCATCGATATCAACCTAATCAGAAAACAGGATGGACTGAATATTATGTAGGTTTTAATGGATCCATTGCTAAGCAAATAATGAATTTTTTCACGCCTGATAATCCAATTCATTATATTGGATTCAATGAAAATATTCACCAGTCGTTCAAGATTATATATCAACTTGCCGAACTTGAAAATATTGGTTATCAGCAAGCCATAGGAGGACAAATAATTTATTTATTGGGTAAGATTAGACAAATTGTTTTAAACAAATCATATGCAAACAATTCGGTAGAAAAAATAATAAATCAATCTCGTATATATATGCGATCCCATGTCACTCAACAGTTTAAAATGGAAGACATGGCAGTTAGTATGAATATAAGCTACTCGTCATTTCGAATCGAATTTAAGAAATATACAGGCGTTTCTCCTGGTCAATATTTGCTTCAGCTTAAAATACAGATGGCTAAGAATCTTTTATCCAATTCCCTTTTCTCTATAAAAGAAATATCATTTAAATCTGGTTTTGAATCGCCCTATTATTTCTCTAGAGCTTTTAAAAAACATGTTGGAATGACGCCATCAGAATTCAGAGATCAGAGTGAAACCATATCCAAATAATGTTATTTTTAGCTTTTTAACACCAATATTTATAAATGAATATGAGGAGCATACAATAGTCTAACTA
>JADGFH010000840.1 GCA_016743925.1 Labilibaculum sp. | reverse complement strand
GTCTTGATATACATACTCCAACATCTCCAACAGACACTACATCTTCATCAAGTTTTTCAACTTTAGAGTCAATTTTAGCATTTAATTTGATTTTGTTCCAGGTATTAGATTTTAATGCTATTATCAACATTGTAATAGTTAAAACTATTGTGCCCAAAACAGTCATGTGACCAACTGCTGATCCGTAAGTCTCGTAAGACATATACACACCTCCAACAATTAATACAACACCACCAAGGGCTGCCAACGTAATACCTGGCAACACTAATATTTCTAATAGTATCAAAACGATTCCAAATAGAATAATAAGAACAATAACCAATGCTGTCATTTTAGATTTTTCTATATTTAATTGACTTTATACAATTTTAACCTTTAATCCTTTCTCAGCCAACAGATCACGCATTGGCTTAATCGTACTCATCTTTCCCTTCTTCACATCACATTTCCCTTTGTAATGTGTGATGTAAGCACATTGCTCAGCCTGAGTAGAATCATGTCTACATACATCAACTAATGCTTCCACTACAAAATCGAAGGTATGAAAATCATCATTAATGAGTAATAAGGTATTACGATTTAGAAGATCATTTAAGGTATCTTCTTCCTTTTTGTCGAATTCTGTATCCTTACACTCTAACATCTGGAATAAAAAATTACTGTCTTAAAATTTCAAGAGCCTGCTGTATGGTAATCTTATCTTTACCCGAAAAAGCAACAGTAAAAGCATCACTTAAGCCTGCTTCTCTCAATTCCATTTTCAATTTACTTACTTTGCTATAAGAATCAAAGTTTCCAACCGCACAAATGGTATATCCTCGATAGTCTTTACTATAGTCAATCCCATATTTTGAAAATTTCACTAATTTATCTTTCACATCTGCAGGAACCTCACTAGAATATGCTCCAACCTGTACTTTGAAACTAACCTTATCATCATTAACAGCAACCACTGATTCCGGAATTGATGCAACTACCGTCTTCACCTTTGCTGTTGGTTTATAATCCTGATCAGTGATCTTAATAGCGGAACCTAAACTAACTTTAACACCATCTTTATAGGCAACAACAAAAGTATTTGGAAACAATTGTCTAACCTCTGGCACTTCCTTTTTAGCCTTAGCAAAAGTTGAGTAATTTCCTACCATATATTTATACAGTTTTCCATTTCCAACAATCTCTTCTTTTACTGCATCTAATCCAGAAAAGAAACTAGATTCGGCTCTATTTGAGAATACACCTACTTGCAAATGATACACATATCCATGTTCATCTGATGTATCAAATTTAAAATCTGATCTTGAATTAATATTTTTAGCTGAAAGCTTTTCAGAACTCATTACTAGTTTTTCCTTTTTAGGTTGAGTTCGCACTTCTGTTTTTACCGTACCAATAATATTTTCAGTAAGGTAAGTTCCTTCGGTCGTTTTTGCTTGTACCTGTTTATTTTCTGCTTGTTTTGCTAATTCAAACGACTTCTGTTCCAATTTTGATATTTTATTAGCGAGTGCATTATGAGACATTCCTTCTAAACCATTCAACTTCATTCTTAACTCGTCGGTTGTTTCAATCAAGCTATCAGAGTTAAACTGATCATTTTTAGCTTCAATAAATATCTCTTTTGCTTGAGTTGATTTAAATTCATTCAAATAATGATAAGTTAGCTCACTATTAACACGAAAATTAAAATAAGGAAAATCGTTCTCGTTATATTTTATAGCGTAATGAGGTTCATTTACCTTATTTCCATCAAACATTTTTGTTGCGGTAGCACTTCCTTCTTTCAAAACTGCAATATCTGCCAACAATCCAGGATTCATAACAACTTTTTGTTCTGAATAATCAGTCAGTTTAATTTTATAGATTGTAACTTCATTTTTACCATTCTCTCTACTAGAAATAAAATTCGCATACTCATCATTCAAACCCGTCGCAAAAAACAAATCATTAGATGTCGAATTAATAGGGAAACCTATATTCTGAGGTTCAGTCCAAGTATCAGTAATTTCATTATAAACAGATTTAAAAATATCAAATCCTCCCATACTAGTGTGTCCTTGAGAACTAAAATAAAGTGTTCTTCCATCATTAGACATGAAAGGATAAACCTCATCGTAAATCGTATTCAATGCAGCAAGAGCTTCCCACTCTCCCCAACCACCATTTTTCAATCTTTTAGCTCGATATATGTCCCTACCTGTTTTTTTATTTTTTCCATAACTAGAAAAATAAATGTATTGACCTTTATTTGCTAAACAGGCTACATCCTTATCTCCTGTTCCATCGTATCTTGATTTTATCGCCTTACTTTTCTTCGATAAACGATCATCAAATCCTTCAACCGTATAGTGTCTGAAAAATTCATTACGATCGACTACTTTTTTCTTTTTTAAATCTACAACATAATAAGAATTCACAAGCGGAAGACCATTCTGACACATTTCGATAAGACGATCAATACCTATAGATTTCTTCTTATAATATTCTCTGAATTTACGATAGTAACGGATAGCAGAATTGAATTGATAATTCATATGAAATGCACGCCCCAAATAATAAGGAACAGATGCATTAACATTTTTTGTAGATGCTATTTTCAAATGAAGAATCGCTTCTTTAATGTCTTTATTTTCTTCTACCTGACAAACGCCCAAATAATAATTGTATTCAGGATCTTGTGGGTATACATTAATTAATTCTTGATACAAAGGCAATGCTCCCGAATAG
>JADGFH010000077.1 GCA_016743925.1 Labilibaculum sp. | reverse complement strand
CGATTTTTGAGAGGAGTTACTATTACAAGCTGACAATCCAATGCCAACCACTACAAAAAAGGCAAACCAACAAAGAATGTTTTTTTTCATATTCCTAAAGTTTAATGTTAAGTTATATAGCATTATTATTAGTTACACAGAATAAAATTCCTTGATATTGGCTATTACTGAATCCAACCTATACTTTTCTTCCTTGCGTAGATTTTCAAACTCCTCTTACCTTCTTCAAACATCCAACAACCACTCAATAAAAACCATCAGAATCAAAAAGTTACGGAATTATACAACTAGAATCAATTTAATTAAGAGAGTATTTAGTCTTTTTTTAGCGAAAAAGGCTTTCCCAATGAAAAGCCTTTATTACGATGTTAATTTAGCACTACTTAATGGTCCTGAAATATTCAATTACCTTTCTAGCCTCGTCTTGAGTTAAATTCTGATTAGCCATAGGTGAAATATACCTTTGAAGTAATTCTTTTGCAATAGGATCTTTTTCCACCATTCCTTCAGGATTTAAGATCATATTCATTACCCACTCAGGTGTTCGTCTGTCGAAAATTCCTTTTGGAGCAGGTCCTATGTACCGTTTAGTAGGCTTATGACAACTTGTACAAAGACGTTTATAAATTTTTTCACCTTCAGCAACCATTTCCATATCGATTGGTCCCATTGTCACTGAACTCACTGGGCCAACTCCTTTTGAATTTGGATATAAACTAGCAAGTCTGGCTTCAAAATCAATATTACTCTCTTTTGATGTAGAACTTTCCATTGCAATAGCATCTTCACCCAATTTTTGACCTTGTAATTTTACTTTTATGTACTCAATTATCTTCCATCTATCTTTAGGTTTAATTTGGGCTCCATGTGCACCCATAACTCCAAAACCTACTGTAATTACATGATATATTTCTCCCCGTGGAGTTGACTTCATGAGATCAGTTACTAAACTTCTTGGTGGATATGGATATTTGCCGCTTGTAAATAAAAATCCTTTCCCATTACCTTTCAAACCATGACAGTTATAGCAATAGATTTTATAGAGTTTCTTTCCTTGGGCAACATCTCTCAATTTTAATTCATCCGGATTTAACACCATTGTTCCAGCTAACACCCGGTCTTCAATTGTTTTCTCAAATCCAAATGGAATCATTTCCCTAGGAACGGTACCTTCTACAGGCATTCTTAAACTCAAGCCATCATTAAAATTAGGATTTTCGGAATAAGGTTCAAAAGCACGCGATTCCACCATATCAGGAAAGTAAGAATACCCCGGATGATTCTTGTCTTTATCACATGAACTAAACAAAACTGTGACTACCAATAAAGCAGTAAAATATGAAACGAATTTTTGCATAATATTTTCTTTTTTTGGTAATGAATCAAGTTTCATAATGAAAACTTTCTTCGAGTAAAGGATCATTTTTGCTTAGTAGAGGAGCTTTGGTTAAGGCTGATAAAACCACAAATAAGAAACCTCCCAAATACAAGCTCACAAATCCTATTTCAGTTAATCCTATTTGAGCCGTTTTTCCAATTGTTCCCGGAATAACTAACATGTATATATTCAACCATTGTCCAATTAAGATAACAATTGCCATTACAGATAACCATTTCAAATTCCGCTTTGAATTTCGTGTCATCAGACCTAAAAATGGGATCAAAAAATTAAGAACTAAAATGGTAAAAAACAGTATTGTATGATCATTTAATCGCGGTGCGAAATAGGCTGTTTCTTCAGGTATATGACTATACCAAATCAGTAAGTATTGAGAAAACCATAAATACATCCAAAAAACACTAAAGGCGAATAAGTATTTGCCCATATCGTGGATGTGTTCTTTGTTTATAAATTCAAGATGACCTTTCGATTTTAAATAAGCAATAAAAAGAATTATTGTAGCAATTCCAATCTCGAAAAGACCTATAAATACAAACCATCCATAAAGCGTACTAAACCAATGCGCGTCTATCGACATTAACCAATCCCAGCTCATTGTAGAGCTAGATATAGCAAAGAAAACCATAAATAAAGCAGCCAACACTTTTCCCTTTTTGTAGTATTTAATATCGTTGGATAAATCTTGTTCTAATGAATTTTTCCTTAACAGATAAGTCAAGCCTATCCAACCTGCAAAATAGATTGCCATTCGAATAAAGAAGAATGGAATGTTTAGGTATGCCGCTTTATCTTCTAATATCGGATCATGCAATCCTTCATGTGACCAATGATAAAGATCGTGCATGCCGAAATACAATAAAAACATTAGCAATGCTGCTATCGGTAAAAAAGAAGCCAATGCTTCAGGAACCCGCTGCAAAGCTGTATGCCAACCAGAATAGGCTATTTTGTGCAGAGCTTGAAATACGCCGCCAAATAAAGCGATAAACAGAAAAAATAGGGTGTTAATTAAAAAATTAGTCCAAAATCTTTGTCCGTTGGGCGATTCTATAAAATAGCCCAACAATAGCAAGAGAATACCTAATCCTCCTATTGCCATCAAGATAAATTTGGCCTTTTTTGAAAAAATATAATCATTATTCATCACCATAATCTTTATGTGGTTTATTTTTCAATCTCCTTTACTTGTATATTTTTTGCATCTTCTTTTTCGAGTATGCTCTTTATTGAAGCTTCCTGACTTCCTGTATCATCCAAATCAACAATGATAACAAAGCGATCATCTGTGCTACGCTCATCGTGAATTACATTGTTAGCACCTGGTCCGAGTTTCGAACGAATAAAAAAGGCGATTGCCATTCCAAATGCAGCAAACAAAACCGTTATTTCAAATGTAATTGGGATAAAAGACGGAATTGCAAAATGAGGCTTACCACCTATAAACAGTGGATAATCGACCGTAAATGCCCAAGTTTGGAATCCAAAAGCTACAGCCAAACCTATTGCTCCGCAAATAAAAGCTACTGTTGGCAAATTCGATCGTTTGTATCCTAATGCATGATCTAATCCGTGTACCGGAAATGGTGTTAATACGTCTTGTATGGATAAATCATTATTCCTTAAATCCTTTGTTGCACGAAGAAGATTCTCCTCATCTTCAAAATAGGCTGAAATATATCTTCTCATGATTCTTCAATTTTATCCTTGTTAGTACTTTTCTCTCCTGAACTTTTCAATACACTTTTTACTTCGGCGATTGCAATTACAGGGAACACACGAATAAATAAAAGGAAACAGGTAAAGAATAAACCTAAGGTTCCGATAAATATTCCCACTTCAACAAATGTAGGTTTGTACATCGTCCAACTTGATGGTAAATAATCACGATGCAAAGAGGTTACAATAATTACAAAACGTTCGAACCACATTCCTATGTTAATAAAAATGGAAAGGATGAATGTAAATGCCAGATTTCGTCTCAACTTTTTAAACCAAAGCAACTGAGGAGAAATCACATTGCAAGTCATCATGATAGCATAAGCCCACCAATAAGGTCCTGTTGCTCTATTTAAAAAAGCATATTGTTCATATTCTACACCCGAATACCAAGCGATAAACAACTCAGTAATATATGCGATTCCTACAATTGAGCCCGTTGCGATAATAATTTTATTCATCGATTCAACATGACCAACCGTAATGTAGTTTTCTAGGTTTAAAACTTTCCGAGTAATAATCATTAAGGTTAGTACCATGGCAAAACCTGAGAATATTGCTCCAGAAACAAAATACGGTGGAAAAATCGTCGTGTGCCATCCTGGAATAACTGATGTTGCAAAATCGGAGCTTACAATACTATGAACAGAAAGTACAAGTGGTGCGGCTAATCCTGCTAAAATCAAACTAATGGTTTCGTGTCTGCTCCAATGTCTAGCAGATCCTGTCCAACCAAAACTCAAAAATCCGTAAATTGCTTTTTTAAATTTTGATTTTACTTTATCACGAACGGTTCCGATATCTGGAATTAAGCCTACATACCAAAACAAAAGAGATACACTAAAATAGGTGCTAATTGCAAACACATCCCATAGTAATGGGGAGTTAAAATTCACCCAAAGATCGCGTGTATTCGGGTATGGAAATACAAAAAAGCCAAGCAAAGGACGACCCATATGAATTAATGGAAATAAACCAGCGCACATAACTGCAAAAAGAGTCATCGCCTCTGCTGACCTATTGATACTGGTTCTCCACTTTTGACGAAAAAGCAACAAGATTGCAGAAATAAATGTACCCGCATGACCAATACCTACCCACCAAACAAAATTGGTAATTCCCCAACCCCATCCAACAGTTTTGTTCAATCCCCACGTTCCTATCCCTTCCCAAATAGTCCAAGCCATCATTGCCAAACCCAGAAGTAAAGCCGATATCGTAAGCGTTATTCCCGCATACCATGCCTTTCCAGCTTTCCCTTCAATAGGAGCAGTAATTTCGTCAGTAATTTTTTTATACGTTTTCTTTCCCGTGATTAATGGTTCACGAATTGGCGACACATACATAAGCGTGGTTTTATGATTCGTTCAATTTCTTGTTTCTAATTTTTGTTAGGTAACTTACCGATGGCAGCGTATGAATCTCTTCTAACAAATGATAATTCCTTTTGCTCGAAGTTTCTTTCACTATTTGACTTTCCTTATCGTTTAAATCACCAAATATGATTGCTCCAGATGGACAAGCTTGTTGACAAGCTGTTTTTATTTCACCATCGTTAACGCGTCGCCCTTCTATTTTTGCATTTAATTTTCCATCCTGAATTCGCTGTACACACATCGAACATTTCTCAATAACACCTTTTGAACGAATCGTAACATCTGGATTCAGAACCATTCGTTTCAAATCAATGGTCATTTCGGCAATATCATGCAGATTATTCGGAATCGAATCGGCTTTTGTATAATCATACCAATTGAATCGGCGTACTTTATAAGGACAATTATTTCCGCAATAACGTGTACCAATGCAACGATTGTAAGCCATTTGATTTAATCCTTCGCTACTATGAGTGGTTGCCGCTACCGGACAAACATTCTCGCATGGAGCATTGTCGCAATGCTGACACATTACAGGCTGGTACGATACATTAGGGTTAAATTCACTACCAGAAAAATATCTATCGATTCTAATCCACGACATTTCGTGTGCTCGAATCACCTCTTTTTTACCAACAACAGGCACATTATTCTCCGACTGACAAGCAATAGAACAAGCACCACATCCCACACAGGAATTTAAATCAACAACTAATCCCCAATGGTGATTATCAAATTTTGGTTTCTCGTAAATCGATGCATTCTCAAATTTATGATGAGCTTCGTTTCCTGCAGCTGGGTTTTTAATGTATTCTGCTAAAGTTGCATCTCGAACAATGGCTCTTCCCTCCATAGAGTGATGCGTTTGAGTCATTGCCAGTTCATACTTTTCTTCTGATTTTTTAATTTGAATACCGCTTACAAAATCACTTCTGTATTTGTTTTTCAGATTGGTTAATGCTGATACATTTTTACCAATATTTTTACCAACTACTCCGCAAACAGTTCTACCATATCCTAACGAAATGGCGAGCGTATTGTATGCCTGACCTGGCAATATGTACACTGGATAAGTTTCTCCATTGTCTAATTCCACTACATCACCTAATTCTAGCTGCATTTCCTCGGCTTGCTTTGGCGAAACAGTAAGGTAATTATCCCAACAAACTTTCGTTACCGGATCAGGAAGTTCCTGAATCCAAGGATTGTTTGCCATTTGACCATCACCTAATGCAACACTTTCGTAGATTTGAAGTTCCAAACCTGAAGATTCTACTTTCTTTGCTGCTTTAGCAATCACATCTGAAATATCTGGCATATTAAATGGTGTGTTTACTGCCGTTGTTCTTGGTTCAAACACTCCTTGCTGCAAGCTGTTATTCCAAAAAGTAATAAAATTAGGGTATTTGGCTTGAAGAGAATAAAAATTATCCTCCCAATATTTCTTTATAAATTGTAAATAATCGGAATCGGAACCAGACCATGCTAGTAATGAAGACTGAAACTGGCGGGTATCGAATAAAGGTCGAATACCTGGCTGCATTAAACTGTAACGACTCGTTTTTGCCTCTACATCGTTCCAACTCTCTATAAAATGATTGTCGGGTGCAACGTGTTTCAATAAAACACTTGTTTCATTAGGTGCTATATCCAATGATACTGAAAAAGGAATTTTCCCAATAGCCTTTCCAAATTCTTCTCCCTTATAGTAATCATACACTGGGTTTACACCATAAGACAATAAAGCTTTTACCTTCCCCGATTGTAGGTCAGATAGCAATTCTTCCATATCAGAATCAATTGCTTGTTTGCTTAAAATTTGCTTATCCGCACGAAGTGTATTGCCATAATTTTCTAATTCATAATTAAGAGCATTAACCAGAACTTGAATATTCAAATCATTATCACCCGCTACAACAATAGATTTTCCTTTTTTCTCCCAAAGCTCTTTTGCCAATTCTACAATATCCGCGGAAGCGGAATCAACAGAGTAAGTTTCTTTCCCTTTTATTTTTAATATCTCATTGTATACTTGAGCAATAAGCAATGCATGTTCTGAAGCCTTCACCGGAATTCGAAAATCTGCATTACTTCCTGTTAGAGACATTCGCGACTCAAACTGAATATGTCGCGACATATTTGTATTCCCATCGCTTAATTTTCGCTTTTTAGCGTACTGGCGAATGTGTTCAACTGGCATCAACCAATTTCCAAGAAAATCCGCATCAAAACTTACAATCAGATCCGCATAATCGAAACGGTAATCGGAAATTCCTGCTTTCCCAAAACACATTTCATTAGCCTTAATTAAAGCTGATGCTGATCGATTATCGTATTGCACCCATTTTATATTTGGATAAACTTTTAGAAATCCTTCTATTACTGCTTTGGTAGATGGGCTGTAAATTGTTGGTGTTAATAAAACAGCTTTTTCGTTCGTGCTCTTCAATTTATTCAACTGATCGATAACCGATTTATCCAAGTCATCCCAAGAAAGTTTTTTATCTCCGCTTAACGGATTTTTATATCGACCTGTATCATACAGACCTAATATCGATGCTTGCACTCTTGCACTGGTTCCTCCGTGTGTTACGCTCGATAAATCATTCCCTTCAATTTTAATCGGACGACCTTCTCTGGTTTTAATCAGAATACTGCAATAGTCACTTCCATTTACATACGATGATGCATAGTAATTGGCTTTCCCTGGAATTATTTCTTCTGGTTTTATTAAATAGGGAATGGCTTTTTGCACCGAATTCTCGCAACTAGCAAACACTGTGCTTATGGCCAAACTATATCCGCAAAGCTTTAAGAAATCACGACGATTGGATTGTGATTTGTCATTCCCATTTTCAAATATATCGAGCATTTGTTCCAGATTCCCTTTCGGTATGCTTTTTCCGACAGGTTGATCCGATCCATTCTTACGTTCTGCAAGGCTTTTCCAATGTTTCTTCATAGATAAAAGGTTATCAATTGGTACAAGTAATCTAATTGGGCATTAATCAGTTTTCAAAACTTAATAATGACAGCGAGCACATTCCCTACCACCAATATCGGTTACCAGAACAGAATCTCTCACCCCAGTTGCTAGCTCTTCGTGGAATTTTTTAAATCCACCAGAATAATATCCATTGGAGCGAAAATCTACTGCAGTTTTATCGTGACAATCCAAACACCATCCCATCGACAAGTCTTCAACTTGCCTTACTACATCCATTTCCTCTACCAAACCATGACATTCTTGACATTCTCTTTTTCCAACATTAACGTGTTGTGAATGATTGAAATAAACATGATCGGGCAATTGATGAATTCGGATCCATTCTACAGATGTATTGTTCTCAATTGCTGCATGAATTTTATTGATCTCAAATTTTCCAGAATTGGTTCCCTCTCGCACAATTACATGGCAATTCATACAAAGATTTACATGCGGAATACCCGCTGATTTACTATCATCAACTGTGGTATGACAGTACCGACAATCAATTTTATTATCGGTCGCATGAACTTTATGTGAGAATTTTATGGGTTGTGTCGGCTGGTAATTTTGTTTACGTCCTAAGGCCTCAGCTCCTTCAGCCAACATTTGAATTTGATATCCAAAGGCAAAAATAAAAATCAGTATGGGAATTAGTTTGTATTTTATCTTCTTGGTAAAGAACAAATCGATTAAAGCCATTGTAATAATTGCACCTAAAAAGAAAAATACGAGTAGGTTATTTACCTTGGGTTTTGTTTCATATAAAGTATCAGCTTCTAGAGTTGCTAAATACGTTTTAATGTATCCTAACTCCTCATCGGTAAAAGAATATCCAACATGCGATTCCTCCATCTTTTTACCAAGCGGACTCATCAATACAGCTTTAAAATCGGCAATAGACTTGTTGGCATAACTCGCTGAGATATCATGAGCGGAAGGATTCCAATTTAATGTATCGGAATAATTAATATTGTGGCAGGATACACAAGTCGTTAATTCTGATTTAACTCTAGTAAGACCCTTAAAAAGACGTTCTCCCCTTTTTTCTGCATTTAGAAAGTAGTCAAAATGGGATTCACCCGAATCTGCAACATGAGTACTATCCTTCTCGCTTGCAGAAAGATTAACAGGAATAGTAAATAAAAACAGTATAATCAGGGCATAAAATAATCCGTATGGTTTACTCATAGAATAGGTATTAAGTACAGATAAGGTTATATAATAGCCAATAAAGAATATACAATGCAATATACGAGACCTTCTCCCCTCTAATCCTTCTTCTAATCCATCATCCTGTAAAGGTAGTCGAGCTAACTTTTTTCGTAACTTCCTCGCTCTCTACCAAATATAATAATTTAAACCAATAATTCATATTCTTTCACATAACGAATTCCAATTATAAATAGAAATAGATTGAGACTTGTCCGTCTTTTATTAATGTTTCTCAATGGTACAGGTATTTTAAAATAAACCTAAATTTGATCTAATTCAGAATATTTCTGACTCTACTTTTATTGATTAAATAAAAAAAGGGCATTCCTGTTAAAGAATACCCTTTTGAGCTATACTAACTAAACTATTTTACTAATCCCATCTCTACAGCAGCCAACTCAAAACCTGTTTGATCGTTCGCTTTAGACATTACTTCACTAGCCAATTCACCAGTAATAATAACTGCTCTGTATTCATAATCTGCTTTTACCAATTCTTCATCTGCATTTGCAAAAGTAAATAACTCGCGAGCCATG
Source organism: Labilibaculum sp. (assembly GCA_016743925.1). Taxonomy (GTDB): domain Bacteria; phylum Bacteroidota; class Bacteroidia; order Bacteroidales; family Marinifilaceae; genus Labilibaculum. The sequence continues at coordinate 4,141 of JADGFH010000077.1, read as the reverse complement.
TATATTTTTTCTTGCCCTCCAATTATAAAAGACTCCGTTAAAAGATTACCCATTGCTGTTTTGCTAGAACTTGGCAATAAAATTGCACGATTATTTGTAGCAATACGGTAAATCAAAACAACACCACTTTTAACAACATCATCAGTTATTTTATCATATAAAGAAATACGATCATCGTAAATGTATAATTTATCCTTCTCCTCTGTCAAAATCCAAAGATTTTCATAAATACTAAACACATATGATTTTACGTTTGCATTTCCATCGGCACCTTTCAATTCTAAACCAGCACCCCACAAAGTCTGCCCATCCAATACAATATCAGCCTTAGGACCATATAAAACAGAATTCTCTTTATCCAAATAATAATCTCCTTTAATGCCTATGCTATTGTCTGGAATTCCCGTACCTGATAATGTTTTTGATCCATCAACACCGTTAGAACCATTGGTTCCATCGTCACCTTTCAAAGAGAATTCATCTGTATCTGTCCAATTGTCATCGTTTACTTTAGGCCCATACAATATTCCTGTTACTAAATCAAGACAATAGTCACCAACTACTCCAACTGTTGCTTCTGGTTCGCCTTCTCCACTATATATTTTACTACCATCATCTCCTGCTGGACCAACTGGACCCGCTTCGCCTTGTTCTCCTTTATCACCTTTAGGACCGATAAGGCCAGCTTCTCCATCATCTCCACTACACGAAACCATTGAAATACTAAGCGCTAAAAAAGCGACAACGAAAAAAAAAAGTTTACTAGTTTTCATTTTTTTTGTAATTTTAAAATGATTAATAAAATGGAATTAAGAGATCTTTCGTGATTTTTAATTCCTGTTAATTATTTACTTCCGGAGGTTACAGCCTCCGGTTTTTTTTTTAATATGTATTTAATCCAATCGCTAAAAGCATTGCACCAATAACGAGAGATAAGACTATCGAAACGGCAATAATTACAATTAGACTAACAATAAAATAACTTGTTTTCTTCTCCTCACCCACATTCGTGACCGGTACAAATCCTAAATAAAGAATGTACAAACTATAAATTCCAGCAATTAAGCCTAAAATTGAAAGACTAGGCACCATGTAAAAAACTCCAGCTAACCAGCTTGGAGTATAGGCATAGCCCACCAATTTAACTGCATTAGGTAGACTAACGTAAGTATGAAAACTACTAGCCAATTTATGAATGCAAAAAGCACTAATCATTACTCCTAAAATAGCACCTAAGAAAGCTAAGATTGCCTGGTGCAATCCCCAGCTAAAGGATGCAACTTGAAAATAACTTCCCATTCCAATCAATCCATAACCTATAAAAGATGCGATGGTAGGAATAAGAACAAGAGGTAAAACATAGCTTGTTAAAAAATCCTTTAGCTGAATTTCTTCTTTGCTTATTTGTGTCCATGCCTCTTTAGGGTTTAGAACAACAAGCTTAACACGGTCAATTATATATTCGAGGTTTATCATGATGTTGGGATTTTTATAATTGATTTACGATTCTAATAAACTATTTAAAATCCCACCACTACCTTCTTTTTCACTATTAGAACTACCTGTTCCCAATTGACTAATCAATTTGCTAATTGGCATGGACTGCAACCAAACTTTACCAGTTCCCTGAAGCGTTGCTAAAAATAATCCTTCTCCACCAAAAACCATTGATTTTAAGCCTCCAGCCTGCTGAATACTAAAATCGATTCCTTCTTGAAAACCAACAACACAACCTGTATCTACTCTAAGTGTTTCACCATTCAATTCATGCTCAATCAAAGTTCCTCCTGCATGAATAAAAGCTTTTCCATCTCCTTGAAGTTTTTGCAAGATGAATCCCTCTCCGCCAAAAAAACCGGCTCCTAGTTTTCTATTCAAATGCATGCTTATTTTAGTTCCCAATGCAGCACATAAAAATGCGTCACGCTGAACAATTACGGTTCCTCCTATTTGTTCCAAATCTAATGGTACAATAGTTCCTGGATAAGGAGCTGCAAATGCAACTTGACTTTTACCAGAACCGCGATGAGTAAAATGAGTAATGAAAATTGATTCTCCAGTTATTTTTCTAGAAGCTGCAGAAAGAAGTTTACCAAAAAGTCCTTTTTCAGGTTCTGAACCATCACCCATTTTAGCTTCAAAATCAATTCCTTCTTTCATATAAAGCATTGCTCCTGCTTCTGCAATTACTGTTTCATTCGGATCCAACTCAATTTCTACTAGTTGAATATCGTGTCCTATTATTGTGTAATCTATTTCGTGTGATTTCATGATTGTTTTATTTATTTGGGTTAATATCTAAATGTTTACATTCTAATTTTTAAGACTAACAAATAGGGCAAGTAAGACCAATCCTATTTTCTTAAGTACCTGCAAAAACATTATTAAGCCAACAAAGCAAAATAAAAGAGGACCATAGGTTATCATGTAAGTAAAAAAGCCTGCACCTGGTTCTAACATCGAAATACTAGGAGCTTCAGGATTATAATAAACGCTTAACAATTCTCCCTCTGGATATTTATTTAAATCCTTCTCCACCTCAGATAGACTACTAGTACTGCTCGAGATAGTAGAAATTCTATTTCCTGTATAGTTTTCACCTTGCACGGTGTAGGTATATAATAAATCGATACTATACATCTCATCGCCATCGCTAATTGAACTTTTTATGTCTGAAAAGCTAACCATACCTTGAACTATTGGCCAATCTTTAGATGCATTTGCCTCATCGATAATAGTCTGACTTACATGCTTATAAAAAAGCCAACCACCTATAATAAATACAAGAGCAAAAACTAAAGACACAAAAACTGAACTTTGTTTTGGTTCCATAATTGTATGTTTTAATTAGATCTTTCTAAAAGTTAAATTCATTAAAAATTGAAAGCATCTCACTTTTACTTTTTACAGTACTTGATACAAGAATAATGTAGGTGTCGTAATTTGAAATATCAACGATTAAAGAAATACCATCGTCATCATCCATTTTACCATACATACATTTCTTTCCTTTGTAAGAAAAACTTTCTAAATTTCCCATCTGACCAGGGTTTCCATTCTTTCGAGATGTTGCTGCAACAGCTAAGTTTTCGCTCATTCCTTTCATAAACATAGCACTGTACGCACCGTTGGTATTCATTACCATCATTTTTCGGTAGCTGTTGTATTCAAACTCATTGGCTAGTTTCTCAAATTTGCTATATGGATATTTCACAGGAACTAGGTCCATGTCCTCATCATCACTGTAGTCATCATCTTCAAAACTACCGCTATCCATACCGCCAAACATTTGTTGCTGATATTGATTTTGATCTTCGTAAGTAATATTCGTTGGAGGTGTGAACTTACTCTTCGAAACACTAATGTTTTTGTCAAATCTAACAGCTGCTTCCATAACCTTTATGCCTAACATATTGGCATTAGACTTTAAAGTAACTCCTTTGTAAATCCAACATTTTGCACCCATCAATTTTACAACTTCACACTTATTACCTAAAACATCTTCCGTTCCAATAATTTCGCCACCAAAACCTTCCAAAATATCCTTGCCCATTTTCTGTTTTTCAGCTTCGGTCATATTTTCCGTCATTTTAGACATTTCCTCGTAAAAAGGCAAATTCCCTTTCTGACCAGTATTCTCAATTAAATTAGCAGACCAAAACTGCTTTCCATTTATAATAACAATATCATGAGTTTTACTTTCCGTTTTCATTCCAAACATCTTTGTTACGCTAAGCGATTTGGTTTCCGTTCGCGATAAAGTTCCATAGTTGTCCCACCAGATGGATTTAGTGCCAGTTGTATTTCCACTAAGCTGGTATTCAACATGACCAGATTTAACTGCATATTGTTGAATTTTCTGTTGCGCTATGCTTGCGTAGCTAAACATCAGGCAAGTTATAATCAGAATAATTTGTTTCATGGCTCTTTGAATTTTTTGATTAAATACCCTTCTTTTATCTGTGAAAACAAGAATATGATAATGGGATGTTTTGCTGATAATTGAAATAACTTCCTGTTTGAATCTAAGGTTGCGAGTTTTTTAAGGTTGTAAAGTGAATTAATTTAAGACCAAACAGGAAGTATTGATAATTGTGGTAGTTAATTAAAAAAAAAAAAAAATGATAAAGTACTCCTACTC
>JADGFH010000839.1 GCA_016743925.1 Labilibaculum sp. | reverse complement strand
GATCTGTAAACACTTTCATCCCCACTTTCTCACGAGCCACAATATCCGATTCCAATCCATTCGACTGCAAAAGTTGAATTACATTGGCATAAGTCGCATAAAATGTGTGAGCTCCCATTTCTACCCAAAAATCATTATTTGCATGATAATGCGTATTAAGACAACCACCTAATTTTTCTTTGCTTTCGAGTACAAGTACTCTCTTGCCGGATTTAGCTATTTTATTTGCCAGTGTTAATCCGCTGATTCCAGCGCCAACAACAATAATGTCGTAAGTATTAGAATGGGGCATGCGTGGTTCGTTTAGGTTTCTATTTCTTTTTTAAATTCTTTTTCTTGACAAACTTTCTCTTCCCTGCTGGTCTGCTTTTCGGATTGTACTCCGGCGCTTCACCCAATTCTGCTGGTACAGGAATTTTATATACTTCAGATTCAATTAAATCTTCAATTTTCTTAAAATCGATCTGATCTTTTGGAGTAATAAAAGTTAAAGCAACTCCTTCAGTTTCTGCTCTAGCTGTTCTTCCAACTCTGTGTACGTAATCTTCCGCATCGCGCGGTACATCAAAGTTAATTACCAAATCAATCGAATCGATATCAATACCACGAGCAATAATATCGGTAGCAACCAAAATCTGATACTTTCTATTTTTGAAATCACGAAGAACTTCTTCACGTTCCTTCTGTTCCAAATCAGATTGAATTCCCGCTGCTTTAAATTTATGCTTTTTTAAATCTTTGGTAATTGCTTTTACATTCAGCTTGGTAGAAGAAAAAATAATAACACTCTTGATATCCTTATCGGTTAACAAAGTATTTATCAATGGGATTTTTTGTTCCGGATACACCATGTATGCTGCTTGCAACACACCTTCGGCAGGTTTAGAAATCGCAATATTAATACTTTCAGGATCAGTCATCATAGTTCCTGCCAGCTTACGAATATTTGATGGCATAGTAGCCGAAAACATTAAATTCTGACGCTCTTTTGGCAGGTGATTTACGATTTGCATTAAATCTTCATAAAATCCCATATCCAACATTCTGTCGGCCTCATCTAAAATAAGATGCTTTAATTTAGTCGTATTTACATATCCCAAATTCAGGTGAGAAATCATTCGTCCTGGTGTCGCAATTACCACATCAGCACCTTCCATTAATCCCCTTTTCTGCTGATCCCAAACAGAGGAATCACCTCCACCGTAAACCGAAAGAGAAGTAATCGACACAAAATAACCAAAGCCTTCCATTTGCTGATCAATTTGCATGGCAAGTTCTCTAGTCGGAACTAAAATTAAGGTACTGAAACCATCAATTTTATTCTTTTGTATTTTATCCATTACTGGCAACAAATAGGCCGCGGTTTTACCCGTTCCAGTTTGTGCACAGCAAATCAAATCCTTATCTGCAATTATTTCAGGTATAGCAAGTTCCTGAACTGGCGAAGGAGTTTCAAATCCCATGGCATTAAGCCCGTCCATTAATTCAGGAGTAAAGTTAAATTCAGAAAACTTCAATTTTTTTCGATTTAGTTATTCATTATTCGGCTTTCCTTACTGAAAACCAACTAAATATCAAGCAAGTGGGAAGATACAAAAAAGTGCTGATTCTTTGCCGATTCCCACATAAAAATATCACTCCTATTCTACATATAAAACCAATCCTTTAAGGTATTCTCCTTCTGGATGGTAAATATTAACAGGATGATCGGCTGGTTGTGTCAATTGATGTAGAATTCGCACTTTTCTTCCTGCGCTTGCGGCAGCCACAAAAACAGCTTTACGAAAATCTTCTTTGCTTACAGCCTGAGAACAAGAAAAGGTAAACATGATTCCTCCATTTTTAATCTGCTCGAAACCTATCTGATTCAATCGCTTGTATCCTTTCAAAGCATTCCCTAACACTTTTTTGTGCTTCGCAAAAGCTGGTGGATCCAAAACAATTAAATCATATTTTCCTGCTGATTTATCAAGATACTTAAATGCATCTTCAGCGAATGCTTCGTGACGGGTATCTCCTGGGAAATTTAATTCTACATTTTCTTTCGTGATCTCAATTGCTCGTGCTGAACTATCAACAGAATGAACCATTTCCGCACCTCCACGCATTGCATAGAACGAAAATCCTCCAGTATAACAGAACATATTTAATACGTAACGTCCTTTCGAATATTGCTCCAAAAGACTTCTGTTCTCACGTTGATCGATAAAAAATCCAGTCTTCTGACCTTTTAACCAATCCACGCTAAATTTCAAACCATTTTCTACGGCAACAGATGATTCTGTGTCACCATATAAATATTCATTTTTTGGCTCAATTCCCGATTTAAAAGGAATTGTTGTTTCTGATTTATCGTAAACCGCCTTTAAATCGTTACCTAAAACAGCAACTAGAGCTTCTGCTATTTCCTCTCTGTGTAGATACATACCCACCGAATGACATTGGATAACGGCAGTACCTGAATAAAAGTCAATAATTAAGCCCGATAATTCATCACCTTCGCCATGAACCAATCGACATACATTATTATTTTCAACACCATACAAGCCAATAGCTTTTCTCATGTTGCACGCAGATTCGAATTTATTTTTCCAAAAATCAAGATTGATTTCTAATTCTTCAAAAGAAATAATTCGCACTACTATTGAACCAATCGCAATGTGTCCAATTGCTAAAAATTCTTCTTTCGCAGTATAAACTGCTACCAAATCGCCTTCTTCAAGCCCTTCGTCCAC
>JADGFH010000838.1:2087-2737 GCA_016743925.1 Labilibaculum sp. | reverse complement strand
ATTTTAAGCACTTCTTTTACCGGAAAATTATTAATCATACCACCATCTGCTAGTAGTTTCCCATCAATCTCCACAGGTTCAAAAAGGGTTGGGATTGCCATACTTGCACGCATCGCTTCTGGAAGATAGCCTTTATCAAGAACCACTGCTTCTCCATTTTCAAGATCTGTAGCAATGCATAAAAATGGAATGGGTAGTTTGCTAAAATCAGTTTCGTTATGATAATCTATTGTTAAACTTTCAAATAAATTTATTACATTTTGTCCACCTACAATACCACTCGGCAACTCTATTCCTTTTGGTTTTATTGGAAACGATAATACATAACGTTCAAAATCAGTTTTTTCATAAATAGGAACAAACTTTCTCGAAACATGATCGGATAAAAGATCATCCCAATTTTGATCTAAAATTATTTTTTCAATATCGGCTGCAGAATAACCAATTGCGTAGAACCCTCCGATAATACTACCCATACTGGTTCCAGCAATATAATCAATGGGGATACCTAATTCGTCAATAACCTTGAGTACACCCACATGGGCAAAACCTTTGGCTCCACCTCCACTAAGAACAAGTCCAATTTTCGGACGTCCATTTTCTATTAAATTATTGCCCATTATTTGGGCAAAACTTGAAAAACTTATCGT
>JADGFH010000838.1:0-2077 GCA_016743925.1 Labilibaculum sp. | reverse complement strand
AAGCCAGAAAGCGTTTGATAACATAAAATAATGTAACTTCTTATTAATAATAGTTTTAATCATTCAATTTTAGTTCTTTAGCAACAGATAATGCTTCTTTGGGTTCTTTACCCTTTTTAATTGTCACTCGAATTGCTTTTAAACCATAAACACCCTGTAGGTCTTCAAGTTGTAAATGCTCAATATCATCTTCAAAATAACCTTTCGCCACTAAATATTCTAAATAACGTTGATATTCTACCATTTCCCCTTCCTGGCTAAAAATAATAGCAAGTTTACCAGGTTGTGTTAAACGTTCGTTCGTCCCCTTAATTTCTGCCTTATCAATTCTTTTCTTAACAATCTCATAACGAATATTATAGGCTCCATCCACATCAAATTTCTTCTCATCTTGTCTAAACCTGATTGCCAATGGTTGACTATGTACCAAAATTAATCCTGTTACATCCAAATCAATAGGTAAACTTCCTTTTAATGCTTCTGTTTTTCTAGCTAACTCGGCACTTACAATTAGTTGCCATAAACGTAAGTTCTTTAAATAAATTCGATCAAATGGCTTTTGTTCCGAAATACTTTTACCGATATAAATATTGTGTTCAACACCATCAGTTCTATATTTCTCAAAATAATGAGGAAACATTTCCTGTGCCTTCTCTTGTTCTTTCTCGATATAAGCAGTTGCACAGTCGTTTATTATTCCTAAACTATCTTCAAAGTCTTTTCTTCGCTTATAAACGATATTCAATTCAGAATCGATATTGCTATTATATTCTTCAATTGCTTGTATTAAGGAATCACTATTCTCTTTAAAATGATAAAATAGAGACTCAACATCATGACGAATAAAATTCAATACATTCACCTCATCACCAGAAGATAAGCCTTTTCGGATTCCATCAATAAAAAAATCTATTTTATAGATTAACTGATCGTAAATTGGCATTTTTCGATCCAAATATGCTTCTTTCAAAACTTTACGTGCTAATTGCAATTGTTCCACCAAATCATCCTGAATGGTCTGATTTCGAATAATAGAAGAATGCCTAACATCAATTGCCCCATATAATGGATGAACTTCTTTAAAAACAATCTCTTCCATTTGAGCTGCCTCTCCCATTTCCTTCTTATTTAGCAATCTGCCTGCAGCTTGCTGAAATCTCCATTCAACACTCGGATGAATTGCTGTACATTCCTCTTTTATAGTTGCTTCAATTCTATTTCTTAACTCATCACTAGTTCTTTTTACTGCGATAGAAAAGACTGGAATTACATCTTTTATTACTCTTAATTTTGTGAAACTTATATCAAAGGCCTTAGGTGATCCCAATTCCATCATACCAACCAGTTCTCCTTCATAATGCAAAGGAATTATACTAATATTTCTAATTCCCATATCTAATAACTCTTGCTCCAAAGGTTTTAAATTAGGCCTTTTAGAAAGATCATTAACCAAAACAGGAGCTCCTGATTTTCCGGCTTCCTCGTATATTGTTCCCTTATAATCGTCACATTTATATTTATTGGGATCAACAAATCCATGCCAAAAATTAGCAGGGTTTTCAACACTTCCTTGTGTCATTGCTAAGGCAATTACACCTAAATTTAGGTTTGGTAATGATAATAAGGATCGTATGTTTTGCTCTAAAGCATTAAAATTATTACGATTAAGAATAGATGATTTTTCTAACAATTGTGATTTAAGTGATGAAATCACCTCAATTTGAGTCACTTCAACATATCGAAAAGTTAAAAACCCTCTAAAAGTGAAATTATCAAGAGGAATCGTTTTTAACCAGAAATCCATATTCATTGGATCATTAATCATCTCTCGAATATCATCTTCCAAAGCAACTGGCGCAGCTCCATTATGAGTGATATCTATACATTTCTCATTAAACTCTAATTTATAATACTTTACCAATCCGTTTAATTTATCGGTCATTCGATACATAAACAGATAATCCATATTCAAATTAAAATTGTAATATTTTGGTAAAATCATCATATAAGCATACATCAACATTGTAAAAGTCATGTAACACTTATCCTGCTTTTTTTGTTCAACCATCTCTATTTC
>JADGFH010000076.1:11064-13400 GCA_016743925.1 Labilibaculum sp. | reverse complement strand
ATCCTGATTCTGATTTCTTCTTAAATAGAATTCGGCCTAAGAAAAAGGCCAATTTTGTTGTTTTCTTATTAACACAAGAAGTCTGAATTTGTTCTTTTCCTGATGGAGATTCTAAATAGATCACAGCTTTTGACAATACTTCTTGAGAACGTGCTCTTATGGAAAAATAAACAGTTTGATTTGAATGGGCTACATCAATTTCATTTTGGACAAAATTGATAGATTTTAATTCAGATTTGGTTTCTTTAATTGGACCAAGATTAGAACTGAATCCTGTTATACAACAAAATAACAGAAAGAATATAATTCTAACTGTTTTAAAAGAACATGAAGTTTGCTGGTATAGTTGCATCGTTTAGTATTTAAATCAAAATACAAATTTTTATACGATGGCAAATAAAAAGGGATACCTAAAAAAGGTATCCCTAATCAATTTATATTTTGTCTAAGCTATTATTTCAACAATCCTTTAACCGTTGCCATAGTAGAAGAAATATCTTCTCTAGTTGGAGCAATTAATTTAGCTTTAGTTAGTTCAGCAAGAGCCTTCTTAAAATATGATTTAGCTTTAATTGATTCAGCTTTATATTTTTCTGGAGCTGAATTAGCAACAGGAGTAGCTGCTTGCATAATTTTTGCACCTTTATTATAGTATAAATTACCTAAGCTTAATAAAGCATCAGCTTGCAATTTAGATTTTACATTCCCAGCTTTTTGGTATAAACCTTCAGCATCTTCAAATTTATTAGCCTTTTGCGCTTTCTGTCCTTGTAAAAGGTAATGCTTTGCCAACATAGAAACCAATTTAGATTTTTTAGTTGGACAAGCTTTAATACCAGCATCCAATGTACCAACCATATCAGTATATTTCTTTTGGCTTTTTTGTACTGTTGCTAAATACAAATAAGATGAAGATGGTTTATAATTGTTCTTTACAGATTGAGCAAAAAGTTGTTCTGCTTTTGCATAATCTTTAATTTTACGAGCACAATACCCAGCGTTGAAAACTAGTGCAAAATCCTCAACAGTATCTTCTGCAGCTAAAAATTGCTCATATTTTGCTAAAGCAGTTTTATAATCTTTTGATTTTATAGCGGCATTACCTTCATTTTTAAATTGTGCTGCTGATTGAGCAAACACTCCAACTGCGCTAAAACACACCGCAAGAATCAGAATAAATTTTTTCATACTAAGTTACTTTTATGATTAATTAAATAATTTCTTTTTTTCTAAACCAGCCTAAAAATAATGATTTCAGGGAAAAATCAAATAAAAATAATGAAAAATTATTCTTCAATTTCTTTTTTTGAATTCAAATTAAATAGCCTCGGAGAGAATAATTTCTTCCTCGTTCAGAAATTCTTCTTTTATAATATACGAATCGTATTTAGTTAAGCCGTTACTTTCAATTAGTTGCTTTAATTTATTAGTATAGATTTCTCCTACTTCAGAATAACGATTCAAAAATGGCACCAATTTTAGTGGATCATCACTAGAAGAACGTTTCATACGAAATTCTTTATAAGCATTAACCCGAGCAATCGTCTCAAAATAATCCTCTACCGAATTTTCTATAGATGCATAGCTTCGAACATAAATATTTGTAGAATCTCTACCTACAAGAGCTTTAATTCTATTTTCTCCTGCATGATAGGACCATATGCCAAATACATTATTACCTTCTTTAAAAAAACGTGACGATCCCCAACCTGATTCTAAAGCAGCTTGTCCCAAGACGATACTTGCAGGATGTGGCTTTAATCTACGTTTTAGTTCTGTTAAATCATTACACTTATAAGTTTCGAATAATTTCGATAAAAATAAGCTGTCTCTTTTCAACAAAATAGGATTTTTCTCTTGCCATAGTTGGATATGCTCTACTCTTTTGATCTTTTCGAATAAATCATGTTTCGCAACTAATATAGATGGCAATAACATTTCTACAAACTTTTGCTTTTTCTCATTTACTGGCAATTCTCTTAAAGAGATAACCTTTGTGTAAATATATGGTGCAATACAAGTATCAGTAAAAGAGAAAATATCTTCTTTTTGATTAATGCTAGCATATTGAGATAAAACTAAACTTTCCTTGTAAGTTATTGGCTTCTCACATGATATCATCAATATTGCTAATCCAAGAATTAAAATAAAAATCGATCGCATTACTAATTATTGTTAATTTTCAGTCGCTAAAGTAACAATTTCTTTGTCATTACTAAATATTTCACATCCGAAATGAGCAAGATTGAAATGGATAAAAAAAAATCAGAAACTCGTGTTCCTGATTTTTCATGATATAAATATGAAATTACTTTTCGATGGTAATAACATTTACA
>JADGFH010000076.1:0-11054 GCA_016743925.1 Labilibaculum sp. | reverse complement strand
TTCTTTGTCATTACTAAATATTTCATATTCTAAATGAACTAGATTTAATATGGATATAAAAAAAATCAGAAACTTGTGTTTCTGATTTTTCATGATATAAATATGAGTTTATATTTACTTTTCGATTGTAATAATATTTACATCTCCATAGTCTGCAGCAGGTTCGTTAAAAGAATCTTCTAGCTTTATATTCTTAACAATAGCATTGATGGTTCTAATAACACCGCCATGAGTAAAAATAGCAACTCTATTGCAATCCATCGATTTAACTTCATTCCAAAATTCTAAAACTCGATCACGAAGCATAACAAATGATTCTCCGTTTGAACATTTTTTATTTACAAAATCTTCCATCCAAGCTGGTAGCAATGGATCTTTTATTTCATCCCAAACTTTTCCTTCCCAATCTCCAAAATTCAATTCTTTTAAGCGCTCATCTGTTACAGGCATATCTCCGCATGTGTCTACAGCCAATCTTTTTGCTCTGCTTAAAGGGCTGGTAAAAACAGCATCGAAATCAATGCCTTTAAACTTTTCTTTTATCACCTCTAGTTCTTCAGGGTAGCTTTCCGCTAAATCTACATCTTTTTGCCCGTAGCAAACTCCCTGTTCTACATTTACTTTCGTATGTCGAATTAAATAAATTTCCATATTATAATATCTGATTTATAATTACCATATAAGATAAATAAAATACAATTTCGCACACTTGCTGTGTGGCACCAATACAATCTCCAGTGAAACCGCCAATCCATTTATTAAAATATCTGGCAAGCAATACTTTCGACAAATATACAGGAATAAGAATCAAAAAAAACTTGTAATTCCCAAGCAACAAAATCGGTAGAATTCCAGTTGCAATGGTGAAAATATATTTGCCTGTTGATAATTTCTGCGTGTAATCTTTTGCTTTAGAATTATCAAGTCTAGCGTATTGGCGTGTATTTACTAATGTTGCTGCAAACATTCTTGACACCGAATGCGATGCTATCAAAACCATTACCAATTGATTTGCTGATATAGAGAAGAGACAAAAAAACTTTGTCAACACCAAAAATACAATTCCGGTTACTCCAAACGCACCAATTAGAGAATCCTTCATAATTTCAAGAATTCGCTCTTTTGTCCAACCTCCGCCAAAACCATCGCATACATCCATAAAACCATCCTCGTGTAAGCCTCCTGTTAATAAAACAGTAAAACCCATGCATAGTACTATGGAAACATTGAAAGGAAGTACCAGATTAGACAGGTAGAAAACCAAAGCTGTTAATCCTCCGATGATCATTCCTGAAATTGGAAAAAATTTTATTGCTTCATGCTGATATTCTTTTTTAAATCGAGCCCATTTTGGAAATGGAATTCTTGTAAAAAAAGATAGTGCAGTGAAAAATATATCGATTTCTCTTCTCATTTATGCTTCTGTAATTTGATCGCTATTGCTTACGCCAGCATCTTCGAAACTAGCCATTTGATTAAGGAAGTTAACCGCCGATTCGATTATTGGATAAGCAACAGCAGCTCCGGTTCCTTCTCCTAATCTCATCCCTAAATCTAAGATTGGCTCCGCTTTTAAATGTTCAAGCATAAACTGATGACCATTCTCGTTCGATTTATGTGTAAAAATACAGTAATCTAGTATATTAGAATCTATTTTACTTGCCGCCAACAATGCTGATGAAATAATAAATCCATCCACCATAATAACCATTTTCAACTCTGCAGCTTTAAGCATTGCGCCAAGAATCATGATGATTTCAAAACCACCAAAATGGGCTAATATATTTTCAACCTTATTGTCTCCTTTGTAATTAGAAACTGCTGTTTTAAGAATTTCATATTTCTTTTTAAGACCTTCATCATCCCATCCTGTACCACGGCCAACGCATTCTTTTAAGTCAACATTACCAAGAAGATGAAGTAATACAGCGGCAGAAGAGGTATTCGCTATTCCCATTTCACCAAAACCGATAATATTGCATCCTTCTTGGTGCATTTTATCGCAAAGATCTGCTCCTCGTTTTACAGCAGTTTCAAATTGGTCAGCTGTCATAGCTGCACCATTCAAATAGCTTTTTGTTCCGTAAGCAACTTTAGCGTTAATTACACCAGAATTTTCATCAAAATCGTAATTTACGCCAGCATCTATAATTTTAATATCGATGCCATTTTGACGACTAAAAACATTTATAGCAGCACCTCCGTTAACAAAGTTAGCAACCATTTGCCAGGTAACTTCTTGTGGATATGGGCTAACTCCATCTAGAGCAATTCCATGATCTGCAGCAAATACCATAATGCTTGGTTGCTTTAATTCTGGAGTTAATGTATTCTGTATGCAACCAATTTTTACAGCCAATTTTTCCAAAACACCCAAAGAACCAATTGGTTTTGTTTTGAAATCAATTTTATGCTGAAGTTGTTCATTTATCTCAGTATTTGGTTTATCGATGTTGAATTTCATTGAATCAATTTTAATTAAAAACTAAATATAAAACTTTTAACTGATTGTCTCCGTTTATTCCGACTCACTAACTCCAGCTTCCTGAAAAGAAGCCATTTCGTTGATGAACTGAACTGCACTCTTTACCAATGGATAACATACCATCGCTCCAGTTGCTTCTCCTAAGCGCATGCCAATATCTAAAATTGGTTTTGCTTTAAGATGATTTAGCATTTTTATATGGGCCTGCTCATTAGATTTATGTGCGAACAAACAATATTCTAATACTTTAGGATTAATTTTTGAAGCCGCTAATAAAGCGGATGTAATAATAAATCCATCAATGAATAATGTCATTTTTAACTCTGCCGCTTTTAACATCGCCCCAACAATCATGACAACTTCAAAACCACCAAATTGAGTCAATACTTCAATTGGATCTTTACTTCCATTGTATTTAGTTAGAGCCTCGTTTAGCAAATCAAATTTAGATTTTACACCATCTTTATCGAGGCCAGTACCTCTGCCTACACATTCTTCAAGCGATATGTCAGCTAATAAACTTAGTATTAATGCTCCAGATGATGTATTGCCAATCCCTTTTTCGCCGAATGTAATAAAATTACAGCCTTCTTTATGAATATCCGAAACGACTTCGGTACCACGCTGAATTGCTTCCAAACATTGCTCTTTGGTCATTGCTGGCCCAAAACGATAGTTTTTAGTTCCATGTGCAATTTTTTTATTGATGATATTTAAAGCTGGATCAAAATTATGATCGATTCCAGCATCAACAACTTTAAAGTTAATATCGTGCTGACGCGAAAATACATTTATTGCAGCACCACCACCCATGTAATTGTAAAGCATTTGGTAGCTTACCGATTTTGGGTAAAAACTTACGCCATCATCAGCAATTCCGTGGTCTCCAGCAAAAACGACAACATTCGGGTTTTTAATTTTTGGATTTAAACTATTCTGTATTTTTCCAATTTTAAATGCAATTTCCTCAAGCATTCCCAACGAACCAAGGGGCTTTGTTTTTCCATTGATTTTATTTAATATCTTATCATCCAGTCCTGTAGGTAAGCTTTCTATATCAAATTTTAGCATAGGTTTAATGTGTTTTTTGAGAATGGCAATTTACACAAAAAGACCAGCAACACTTCATGATTATTGATGCTAGAGAATATATTTTCCAATGAGATCAGTAGAAAGCCGACGGGATTGAATGTTTTTTAGATACTGATTTATTCGATGATATTCTTCCCAATTTCGAAAATATGATCGTGATAATTTCTTTGCTAGAATTTATTCTTTCTATTGTATTTGGGCCTATCCTGCACAGACGTACATCATTTATAATATGCTGCAAAATAATTGAAACACGTATTGATCTATTTTAAATATGGATAATAATAAATCTGGCAAAATATCTTCACACTGTATTTTGCCATTTTCCAATATCAAGATAAGCACAATCACACTGTCTGAATGGTCAAACTGATTCTGGGCAAGCACTTTCACACTATACTTTGTCATTTTCTAATATAGGAATGAGCACAATCACAGTGTCTGAATTGTCAAACTGATTCTGGGCAAGCACTTTCACACTATACTTTGCCATTTCTTAATATCGGGATGAACACAATCGCACTATCGGGGTGGTCAAACTGGTTCAAGGAAAGTATCTTCACATTGCCAGACTGGTCAAACTGATTCAGGGAGAGTATCTTCACACTGTACTTTGCCATTTTCCAATATCAGGATAAGCACAATCACACTGTCTGAGGAGTCAAACTGGTTCAGGGGAAGTATCTTCGCACTGTCTGAGTGGTCAAAATTGATTCTGGGAAAGCATCTTCACACTGTACTTTGCCATTTACCAATATCAGGATAAGCACAATCACAGTGTCTGGATGATCAAACTGATTCAGGGAAGGTATCTTCACACTGTACTTTGCCATTTCCAAATATCAGGATAAGCACAATCGCACTGTGGTCTTGCCATTACCGAAACTCGAAAAGTTGAATTTAAGACTGGGGCGAATACTAAAGTCTTGTTGATGGAAGTGCCGATATTTAGTTTGTAGAATTTGAGGGTCTCACTTTTTTTGTGAGGCTCTCAATAGAATTAGTATACAAATCTTAGTCATACCCTGACATTCACAGTTTGCTTATAGTCAGAGCATGACGTATTGGAGTATACAAAAAGCGATCATTTCCGTAGAGATGACCGCTTTGTATATTTTATAATAAGCTATTCGCTAGCTATTTGTGCCTAGAATCCCTTTTAGAGCTTTCAAATTCTTCTCCAATTCAATTTTAACATTCTTATCTTTCTCGGTTAAAACGGCAACTTCCAAATCAGGAATCGCATCGGTACGCTCCAATTGAATCAATGCCCAAGAGGCTTTTACTCTCACCATGGCATCCTTATCGCGAAGCATACCAGGAATCCATTTTTTCGACGACCAACAAGCCAGTTCGATTACTTTCTCGATACCTTCCAATTTCTCAGCTCTTGTGCCAGTCAATTGCTTGTGATATTTCGACTGTAAATCGTTAATCTCTTTGGTATAGATAATTTCATTTTTAAAGAAATCTGGGCGAACCACATTCTTTGGGTAGGAAACCAATTCTCTATCGCAGGTCCAACGAACGATACGAGGCAACATCCAACGCATACCTGGTGTGCACTCTGGGTGACCAACAAATGAAGCCACTCTTCCTTTACCCACCTGGGCAGCAACTACAAAGGGACGGTTGTTTGTCATATTAGCAGGAGCACCTTCAACGGTGTGCACATCGCTAAGCATAGTTGCCAACTCTATAAATTTTGCGCCCGATTTGGCAGGAACCAAAACAGGACCTTCGTAATACTGACAGAATGAGATTTTTCTATCCTTTAACTCAGGGAAAATCTCTTTACCTTCTTTTGTCAATGAGAATTTAGACAAAGCATGTCCTCTGTGATCGTGCTCAATGTCAATGGCTTCACAACCATTCAAATCCAAACTCGGGTAATCAGGCGTTTTGGTCATAATATAAGCACCTGCGCAAATACCTACTACGGCTTTGCCCTGTTCTTTCACCATTTTCACCAGCTTTTCCATACCCGCATCGCCCAAGCTTTGGGTCTCACCGCGCCCGCTGCCGCCTGGAAATACAATCGCATCGAAATTATCCAATTCTCCAGACATGATTTGAGAAGCACGAACCATTTCGGCCTCCATGTTTGGATCGATTTGTAGTGCTTCAATGGCATCGATTATACACCAAGGGCTATCCCCATTTTTATCGAAAACACCTACGCGTATGGTTTCATTCGTTTGATTTTGTTTTTCTACCCGCTTGCAAGAGCTTATCAGTAGGGAACTAATTAAAGCGATGAAAAGAAATTTGATTGTTAGTTTGGTCATTGCAGTTTTAGCTTTGTTAGTCTGTTATTTTTCTAAACTGATAAAGATAATAAAAGAGATCGTTGCGTATTAATCGTTTTATGCTTTATCAACATATTTTATTGGGGAGATTTAATTTCAACAGGAATTCCCGAGATTACAAGGCTAACTCGATCTGCTTTAGCTGCGATGTATTGGTTGATTAAGCCCTGTAAATCGTTGAATCGCATCGCTATTTCGTTGCCCGGATGTCCACCCAAACCAACTTCATTGCTCACAATAATCCAATCACAATTCTGAGCAAGAATCTGATCCAATTCGGCTTTTGCTTCTTCCAATGTTTTCTCATCCTGTTCACCATTATCGAAGAAAATATTGGTTAACCATAGTGTAATACAATCGAGTAAGATTACTCTTCCTGTAAAATCGTGAGAACTTAACGTTTTCTCCTCCTCAATGCTTTCCCATTGCTCACCTCTACGCGCTTTATGTGCCTCGATACGTGCGCGATGTCCATCATCCCAAACACGCGATGTTGCCAAATAGACTGGGTTATTTGATTGTTCGAGAGTTAACTTTTCAGCAAATTCGCTTTTTCCACAGCGTTGCCCGCCTGTAATAAGATGGATCATATTGTATACTTGGTCTTTTTGTAATAAATTAAACTAGGAAATTAATGCCAAAATAAAAAGCTGTAATGATAATTATCATTGAGAAACAAACAGCATGATTGATATAGGCAACACGTTTTATTTCAACGTCTTCAATTTTTCTGTCGATCTCACCAATATAAGGTTTCTCAACCAATTTTCCACCATAATCGTGTGCGCCACCAAAGCGGCAGTTTAGAATTCCTGCTAAAGCTGATTCTGGATAACCTGCATTGGGACTGATGTGTGATCTTCCATATCGGAAAATAAAGACAAAGCCTCTGTAACTCAGGCTAACAAGAATCATTAAGAAGGCCGTTAATCGTGCAGGAATAAAGTTGACCGCATCATCGATACGAGCAGCAGCCCGACCAAAATACAAGTATTTATCATTCTTGTAACCAATCATAGAATCTAATGTATTAATCATCTTGTATGCCATCATAGCTGGTAATCCACCTACTGCATAATAAAAAAGAGGTGCAACTACGCCATCCGATAAGTTTTCCGATAAGGTTTCGAATACCGCCAAGCGTATTTCTTGTTCGCTAAGCCCTTTGGTATCACGGCCTACAATCCACGATAAGCGTTTTTGCCCTGCTTCCAGTCCTTTCTCCTCCAGATGTTTAAATACTTCGTAACCTTCTTGCAGTAAACTGCGATTTGCCAATCCGTAAAATACGAATACAGATGTAAATGCAATAAATGCCCACTTTTCGAATCCCAATATGAAATTGGATAAGAGAAAAAATGAAATGTAAACGAAAAAGCTCAAACTCAAACTCATTAAAGCACCTTTAGCAATTCGGTGCTCGCCATGATTAAGTTTATTCGTGCCCAAGCTAATCATGTTACCAAAACCAACAATAGGGTGAGGCCAATTACGAGGATCTCCAAAAATCAGATCCAAAATATAGCCAATGATTAAAGGAAGTATTATAAGTTCAATTTGCTCCATTGCGTTAGTGCGTCGATTAAAAGTTGATTTTTTTCTTTTGTAAGTGTGGCCACACGAATGAACTTTTCATTCAGGCCTCGAAAGTTGCTCGCATCACGAATGAGCAGTCCAAATTCAGTAATTAGGTGCTTTTTTAGCTCTGGAGCCGTTGATTTCTCTAGTTCGATCAAAAAGTAAGATGTTTTTGAAGGCCATATTTTGAGATGTGGAATTTGAGCCAGTTTTTCGGCAAATTCCTTTTGGTCTGATTTGTATTGTTTTACAGGAGGAAGAAATTGCTGTTTCCTTTGTATAATGTACTTTCCAGCCTCAATTGCGATGGAATTAACCGTCCAAGGAGGCTTGAAGAATCGAATATTCTGTACCATATCCTTGTTTGCGATTAAATAGCCCAATCTCAGGCCGGGAATGGAGAAGTTTTTTGTCAGAGATTTCACCAAAATCAAATTTGGACAGATATCGAGCAAATCGATTGCCGATGAAATCGCATCAGTAAAGTCGATATAGGCTTCATCTACTACAATAGTACAATTAGGATTGTTTTTAAGAAGAGATTCGAGGAAAGTCTTCTCAACAATTCGCCCATCTGGATTATTAGGGTTGCAAAGCCAAACCAAACCTCCTTTAAAAAGGGAGGTAGCTTTCAAATCAGACCAATTAAGGTAATTAAGCTGATGTTTATTAACCTTACATGCATCCTCATACTCAGCAAAAGTCGGGATAATTATGGTCGAAGTCTTTGAGTGGTAGGCTTGTGCAATAAGGTAAAAGGCCTCAGTAGCCCCATTACAGGCCAAAACCTGATCCGAATCGATTGATAAATCCTGAGCAATTAGATCGCAAAGACTCTCAGCTGCGACTTCTGGGTAAGCATGTATCTTATCCCAATTGTCTTGAATAAAGGCTTTTAAGTCTTTAGATTGACCGCCATACCAAATGTTTGTAGAGAAATTGGCATTTATGGTCTGTGTATAGAGATAGGCGTCATCGCCATGTCCTTGTAACATATTGAATATGAGTAATATTTGAAATGTACTTTCTGTATTTTTAACAGATTCAAATTAAGTGAATAAAGCCAATAAAAGCAATAGGTTTACAGCTGTAATCACATCCGTAAACCTATTGTTTTCATTAAAGAAATAAATCTTTAATGATTAAACCCCAATTAAAGAAATAAATCTTTAATGTTTCATTTATCTCTATTCCAGGTCGATAGCTCCAATCAAATCGTTGATATCGCTCACTTGATGACGAATCATGTACTCTTTTATGCCCTTAGCGATCTTTACACTCACCTGAGGATCGATAAAATTAGCTGTTCCGATTTGAATTGCTGTTGCGCCAGCGAGAATGAACTCAATAGCATCTTTGGCATTCATGATACCGCCTAAGCCAACCACGGGAATGTTTACCGCCTGAGCAACCTGCCATACCATTCTAAGTGCTACCGGCTTCACGCAAGGCCCCGAAAGACCACCCGTAACCGTAGATAAAAGAGGCTTACGCGTCTCCGAATCAATAGCCATACCTAATAGTGTATTGATTAAGGACACAGAATCAGCACCTTGTCCTTCAACCGCTTTAGCAATCGCAGTTATATCGGTCACGTTAGGCGATAATTTCACCATTAGATGCTTTTTATACACCTTACGCACCTCACGAACCACCTCTTCAGCAGAGGCACAAGAAGTTCCAAAGGCCATACCGCCTTCTTTAACGTTCGGACAAGAGATATTCAATTCAATGCCCGGTATATGCTCCAATTCATTGATCATAGCGGCTGTTTCCACGTAATCCCCTATAATCGAACCTGAAACATTAACCATTACATTGGTCTGATAGTCTTTTATTCTTGGGTAAATGTCTTTGCAGAAGTTTTCGACACCTTTATTCTGCAAGCCTACAGCATTTAACATGCCTGAAGGCGTTTCAGCCATTCTAGGGTAAGGGTTTCCCTCACGGTGATATCTAGTGGTTCCTTTAACTATAATACCCCCTAAATCGCTTAAATCGATAAAATCCTCGAATTCTTCTCCAAAGCCAAAGGTTCCTGAGGCAGTCATAACTGGATTCTTAAGAACTAAATCCTTAAGTTTCACTTCCAAATTTACCATTTCAATTCATTTATATTAAACACTGGACCTTCAGTGCAAGTACATATATTACCTCTTTTTGTGTCGGTTACGCAGCATAAACAAGCTCCTATTCCGCATGCCATTGTATTTTCAAGTGAAACTTCACATGGAATATTCTTGCTCTTAGAAAAGGCAGCAACAGCCTTCATCATTGGATCTGGACCACATGTAAAAGAGTAGTCGAAGTCCTCGTTAAGAACAGAATGTTGCGTAGGATAGCCCTTTTCACCCATTGTACCGTCTTCTGTAGTAATGAATACACGCCCATACTCATTGTAATGGTCAAGCTCAATAGCATCGTCAGCTGAGCGAATTCCTAGAATTGTAGTCACTTCGTTTCCAGCTTCTTTTAAATGCTTTGCTAAGTACAATAAAGGAGCAACGCCACAGCCGCCACCTACAAGTAGTGTTTTTGAGTTTTTAGGGATAGAATATTGGTTTCCTAGAGGGTAAATAAGGTTTAATTTATCCCCAATCTTTAATTCTCCAAGCTTGTTGGTTCCTTCACCAATCCTTTTAATGTATAATTTGATGATATTTTTGTCGTAATCAACAAAATGGATTGATAAAGGTCTTCTAAGGAAGGTATTGTTTGCATTTTCTACAAGAACATTAACAAATTGACCTGGTTTAATGTCAGGCAAAGCTTCAAATGCCTTTATTTCCAAGACAAAATTGTCTTTATTAAGCTCTTCTTTGTGCAGTACTTCAAAGTCCTGTACTAATTTTTTCATGGTGCCTAGTTGTATTTTAAACTGTTAAGTAAAAATCCAGGCAAAGATAAGCGAAAAATGCTTACGAAGGATTGTATTGCATAAAAGTTTTGTCTGTATAAAACACAACTACTTTCTCAATCTGTTTACCAGGGGCAAACGAATTCATCCCAAGCATAGGGTCCGCTTTTAAGCTATTATCAGGAGTTGGCTCACGATTTAGCTTAGGAGGTTGATTGACTTGATTTTCGGTAGTTAAATGATCTGTTTCCATCTCTGAGAATAAAGTATCTGCTCCTTTGGATCCATACATTTCACCTTCTCCAGCTATAAGCCAATTGATATTAATAGATGGAAATGCAGCCATAATTTTTTGAATGAAGTCTAAGCTAGGCTTATTCCTTCCTGAAAGGATATGAGAGATGCTAGATCGCTGAACTCCAATGGTATCTGCAAATTTAGAAGAGGTTAATCCTTCGTTATTAATTAGCTGTACAATTCTATTTTTCATACTAAAAGTGTTTAAATGTGAAATTTACAGATGTTAATTTCATTTATGTAACAAACATAGAACAAATTTTACAAAAGTCAAAATAGGAAAGGAATTAATATTCACATTTGTGGTTTACAATTGTATTTAAACTAATAGGCCAAATTGCATATTGTAACTCGAATTGTAAATTACTAATGTAAACATATATGAGCCTAGTTTAATAAGGATTATGGTTTATCTGCCATATATATAGCTATACAT
>JADGFH010000837.1 GCA_016743925.1 Labilibaculum sp. | reverse complement strand
AAAGGCGGCTCGCTTCTTTTCGAAAATGAAGTGAAATACATTCATGAAGGAATAACAGGCATAAATAAAAAATGGTGAAAAGGTTCAAAAGTAAGGTATGCCCTAAACTGAACCCAAAAAAGTAGCGAAAAAGGTTCAGATATCAATCAAAACATACGATTCTGAACCCACCCCAAATTTGAACCCACAAAACAGAAAAATTCATCATGGAAAAGAGAAAAATAAAATATACTAGAAAATCAACAATCGAACAAAACGAAGCGAGACAGGTTGAAGGATTGAGAGATTACACTGGTGAATTGTTCACAGATAAAATATCTGGTAAAATTGCTTTCTCAGATCGCCCCGAAGGAAAAAAAATAATTGATGCTGTGAAATCTGGTTTAATTTCCGAATTGATTGTTTTTGATGTTGATCGATTAGGGAGAGACACGAGAGACATTCTCAACACCTTTCACATAATGAAAACGAACAAAGTTTGTGTCACTATTCATTCGTTGGGAATTAAAAGCTTAGTTGATGGAAAGAGTAGTCCAGCATTTGAGCTTGTGACTACAGTGATGGCAACTTTAGCACAGCAAGAAATTGAAAGGACTAAGGAACGCCAAATGCAAGCGATCGAATTGATTAAAGAAGCTGATAAAGAACGAGAACAAAAAGATAAAGTATACAAAGGGCGTAAGAAAGGAACAAAGAACAAAGATTCTAAATCCTTAGTCGATAAATGGGAAAATGTAAAAGCCTGTTTAGACAGTAACATGAGCATTGACAAAACAGTTGCTGCGACAGGAGTAAGTCGTAGTACAGTAAAGCGAGTAAGAGCTGAATATTTTAAAAAATAAAAAGATGGCGAAGATATTAATAGCATGTGAATTTACAGGACTTGCAAGAGAGGCTTTTGCAAAATATGGGCATGACGTGACCAGTTGCGATCTATTGCCAAGCGAAACAAAAGGGAAGCATTACCAAGGCGATGTAATGGATATCATAAATGATGGTTGGGATTTTATGATAGGACACCCTCCGTGCACTTTTATATCATACGCTGCTACCCGATACTGGAATCAAAAAGGTAGAGCGATGAAAAGATTAGAGGCATTAGATTTTTTTCTAAAGCTTTGGGAAGCTCCGATAAAACATATTTGTATAGAAAACCCTTTAGGCGTTGCAGATGCTGTGATAAAAAAACATGACCAGATTATTCATCCTTATTATTTCGGAGATGAGTATTTAAAAAGGACTTGTTTGTGGCTTAAAAATCTTCCCAAATTAGAATATACAATGCAAGATAATTTGTTTAGTGAAAAAACGGCTACGAATTATCCCGAACCAATGTACGTTGATAAAAATGGAAAAAAACGCCATTTTACAGAAGGTAGTCATGGAGGGCATGAAAGAAGTAGAAGTTTCCCTAGTATCGTTGAGGCTATGGCAAAACAATGGACACCAATACTTAAAGCTTATTAGAAATGAATATCTTATTTATTTGCACAGCCAATCGAGACAGAAGCCGAACAGCTGAAATTTATTTTCAAAACAAATATCCACAATATAGATTCCGAAGTGCGGGAATTAATAAATATTCATCAGAGAGACATGGTGGAATCTATTTGAAAAGATACATGTTGGATATTGCAGACAGGATTATTTGTGTTGAGAAGATTCACTCAGATTATATCTTAAGCCAAATCGATAAACGATTTTCTGACAAAATAGAAATATTAAATCTTGGAGATACTGAAAATTTCATGTCCGATAGCCTTATCAAGAAATTGGAAAGTAAGTTTAGTTTGTAAACCTAATTTAATTAGTTTTGTAAAAAAAACAGCAGGGTATGAATAGATTAAAAATTATTAGGTCTAAATATTTAGACATATACCGCAAAAAACAACCCATAACTTTATTGAAGCATTTCAATAAATTAAAGGAGCGACCAGTCAGTATAAAATCTTTTGGTTATTGGGCCGCATACTCTTCTGTTTACTCCTCAATGATAGAGGGCAACAATATTGATTTTGATACATACTTGAAGTTCACAGCATCAGGAATGAATACAAACAGTAAATCAATGCGAGAGATTGAAAACTTAAAAGATTCCTATGAATATGCTTATAAACACGCTTTAAATAAGAAAAATATTTTTGAAGCTCACCGAATTTTATCTAAAACGCTAGTTGATGATAAATATAGAGGAACTACAAGAAATAAGGAGGTTTATATTTTTGGTGACGGTCAGTTAGTTTATAAAGGAGCTAAACTTAATATTGTTGATAATGAAATGGAAAAATTATTTTCAGACATAGCAATATTGAGAAAGCGAGAAATGAGCATGACAGAAGTATTTTATTATGCTTCTATGATTCATTTAACCTTAGTTAAAATTCATCCTTTCGCCGATGGTAACGGACGTATTTCTCGTTTAGTTGAAAAATGGTTTTTAGCTGAAAAATTAGGCGAAAACTCATGGTTTATAGCTTCGGAAAAATTGTATCGTACTCGAATAAGGTCATATTACAAGAATGTTGATTTAGGTGTAGATTACGAAACTAATAATTTTGATTTATGTATTCCGTTTTTAAAAATGCTTCCTATGTCTTTACGTATTAAATAACTATATGTGCAAAAAAAAGAGGAAGCTTAAAAAACTTCCTCTTTTGTTTTTATGGGTTTGCTGTTCTGTAATCTAATAATTCATCAAAAGTTCCTAAAGCTTTTTTCCAATACTTAAAAATAGTAAC
>JADGFH010000836.1 GCA_016743925.1 Labilibaculum sp. | reverse complement strand
AAGTTCACTCTCTACTGAAATTTGACCATCCATTTTTTCCGCAAAACTGCCTACTACTTTTAATCCAATTCCTCGTCCAGTTTCACCATTGGTTCCATAAGTTGAAATATGTTCTTTTGCATCAAATAATTTAGCTTGATCTTCTTCGGTGATTCCTATTCCTGTATCTACAATCGAAAGATGTATGTGTTCCTCGTTTTGTTCACACTGAACCATTATTTTACCACCTTCTTTTGTGAATTTTAAAGAGTTGGAGATTAGGTTTCTAAGAATTGTTTTTGTGAGGTACATGTCTGCAAATACTTCTATGTTCTCTGGCACTTGAGATTCAAAGCTAATGTACTTGAGACTAAGGTTTCGTTTGAAAAGATAGTAGGTACTTTCTATTAAATTTGCTACGTTTATTTGTTCTGGTTGTATTTTTAAATTTCCACTTTGTGATTTAGCCCAACCTAATAGGTTTTCAAGTAGATTTGATACTTCGTCACTACATTCGACAAGGGTTTGCATTGTTTCTTTGTAATCATCACTATCATGTTCAAATATTCCTTTTGACAATAAATCAAGAGTCATTTGAATGTTACCAAGTGGTGAGCGTAGATCGTGGCCAATTACAGAAAACATTTTGTCTTTAAGTCCATTTAAATCGGCAAGGTGATCAGAAGTTTCTTGAAGTTCGTCTCGAGTAAATTTAAGTTCTAGATGGGTTTTGATTCTAATAATTAGCTCTTCCTTGTTAAATGGCTTGGTAATATAATCAACACCACCTAATTCAAATCCTTTTACAATTTTTGATTTTTCACCAACGGCCGTTAGAAATATTATTGGGAGATTTTTGTGTTCTTCTTTCGATTTAATAATCTCACAAACTTGAAAACCATCCATTTCTGGCATCATAATGTCAAGTAGTACAAGATCTGGTTTAGTTCTTTCTACCAGATCAATAGCTGCCTTTCCATTGGTGGCAATTACAATCTTGAAATTTAATTCTCGTAAAGTAAGAGCAACAATTTTTAAATTATTGGGGTTATCATCAACAACCAAAACAGTTGGAGTGTGTCCTTTTATGTCAATTTTCATATTCGTATTCACGCAGCACAAATTTAGTAGCGGTTTAAAATAAAGTCGGTATTTGTAGTAATGATATTGGTTACGTAAAATATCAAGAAGGGTTTAAAAAAAAATCATTTTATTTGTGAATTTTGATAAATAAAATGGATGAAATTCTGAACCAAGTTTATTATCTTACGTACTGTATTTATTACTCAAAATATGAAGGCATAAACCTTGTGTTAATTTTGAGATTATTGCATAATAGACTTCTTATAATTTAGATTGAAAAATATGAAAGGATTGATTTTTTGTGAATTTCTTGAGATGGTAGAAGAGAAATTTGGATATGAAACTGTTGACGAAATTATTGAAAAATCAAACTTGCCAAGTAAAGGCATCTATACTTCTGTTGGAACCTATTCTCATGAAGAAATGTTTTCTCTTGTTGGTCAGTTGAGTGTGAATCTTAAGGTACCAATTTCTAAATTGTTTTATACCTATGGTGTATATGTGTTTGGGGTTTTTGGAAAAGCTTATAAGGGTATGATCTTAGGACATTCAGATGCATTTGAATTTTTATGCAGAGTAGAAGATACCATTCATGTTCAAGTATTAAAACTATATCCTGAGGCAGAATTACCAACTATTGAGATTCGAAGCCAAGATACAAATAAACTTGAATTGATTTATTCTTCTCAGAGAAAAATGGCTGATTTTGCTGAAGGTTTAATTCAAGGATGTCTGAATTATTTTAATGAAGATGCTAGTATAAGCAAAGCAGATTTAACTGATGACCAAACTAAAGTTTTATTTACTATTCAGAAAAATGTATGAGCAAGGAATTTGAACTAATACAGCGCAAATTAAAACGAGAAAAAATGGCTCGTTTACAAGCTGAAAAATTGCTTGAAGAAAAATCGTTGAAGCTTTATGAGTCAAATCAGCAATTAAAAAGTCTGAATAATAATTTGGAAACAATTGCTCAGGAAAGAACTCAAAAATTGCTTGAAACTGAGCAGGAGTATTTTACTTTAGTTGAAAGTATTACTGATATCATTTGTAAAGTAAACCTGAAAGGTGAAATTGTATTTGTTAATCAAATTGCTAGTGCAATATTAGGTCAGGCTAAAGATAGTTTGATTGGCAAAAGAGTTATCGATTTTGTATCTAAGAAATTCAGGCGAAAAATCTTCTTGTTTTTTGCAAAACAGTTTATTCAAAAAAACTGTATTAGTTATTTCGAGGTGCCTATTGTTACCGGTCGAAATGATATATTATGGGTGCGTGTTAACGTTCAATTTACAGAGGAGCGTTGTAAAAATTGCGATCTAAAAAGATGTTTTCTTGCTGGAGAAACCAATAATGTAAAATCAGGTCATAATTGTGACTTTAATGAGATAATTATAGTTGCTCATAATATTACGGAGCGTAAGAAGAATGAATTAGAAATTGCCAGAAATTTAAAACAACAAGAAATTCTATCAGAAATTTCGGTCACTTATAATTCTCTTGAAAATTTTGAGAAGAACACGAAAGAAGCTGTTCGAATAATTGGAGAGCATACACAAGTTAGTCGGGTATACATTTTTGAAGATAGTCTTGATGGAAATCACACAACAAATACTTACGAGTGGTGCAATGAGTCGGTAGTATCAAAAATTGATGAATTGCAAAATATTCCATACAGTATTAT
>JADGFH010000075.1 GCA_016743925.1 Labilibaculum sp. | reverse complement strand
ATATGGCACATGGAAAACTCCTGGATATCCTACCTTCAATCCTGCTATATCTTTTCGTTGTTGTAAAAGTTGAAGCCGCCAACATTCTAATTCTGATGCCCCATATATCCATGCAGGCGCATTCATTTTTAAATTTGACTTAGGACACAACTTTTTTGAACTGTAGGTTGGATCAACAATTGCAAACTTAGAGTTTCTATGCGCTTTTGATTGTGCATAAACTCCCAATGTACAATAAAGCATTGCTATAAATACAAGCTCTTTTTTTAAAGAAAACAATCTTTTTATTGACATCATAAATTACTCTTATTACTTATTTCACTGGTTTTATACGATAACTGTAAGTTCCTTTTAAACTCTTTGCTTTTGCCTTCAAGTGAATTCGATAAATTACATCTCCCCAGCCTCCAACACCTTCTTTTTTCGATTGTATTTCTTCCACTTCTCCTACAAAAACATCAGCATCATAAAGCAATGCTGCCTTAGTATTTTTATTGACGATAATAAACTCTCCGTGTGTACTATACTCTGGTTTTTTAGCTACTAAAAATACGATTTCCGTTTCTCCAGAAACTTCTTTTAAATCGTACTCATCTTTAATAAGTAATTCGCCATTTTTAGCTAAACGATACGAGCGAATCCATTTCTTTACATCAGCATCTTTTGCATAAGCGCCACTGATATCGTAACTGCAAAACATTTTTTTATCATTCACGATAGATTTAACCGATTTGTATTTTTTCCCTGGATACTGACCGTTTCCGTTTATGATTGGAAGGTTATGATATTCACTTTTCGTGTTCCAAATGGTATAACGCTCCGAGCTAAACGTTTTTTTAGTATACGTACCAATACCCGCATCAATAAACAATGGTTTTTGATTTAAGTAGTAGATAAATGATCCCACATCGTTATGGTTATGACTTTCTGCATTGAAACCACCTTTGGAAGCCACAAATGCATTTTTAGTTCGCATGTAACAAAATTCGGTCTCAGGATACCATATAAAATTACTAGAAGGTAAAGCTGGCGCGATTGATTTCAATTCAGAAAATGTGGTGGTAGTTTCTAAAGCACGAAATATATCGTTATTTGGTCCCAAGCTGGCTTTCTTTCCTCCTGCATCATACAAATAAGCAGCAAAATTTTTCATCTCATCGCTTTTAATGGCTTTACCAAAACGATAAATCAAGCCACAATTACCGCCTCCTTTGGGCTGTGCATCTGCAAAATTAACGACGTAGCCATCACCAATATATGATTTAGCAATGTACTCACCCAAATTTTTGATCATAGGAAACTGCCAATAATCAGCTTGCTTTTTGGTAGCATAATCAAGAATCTGCAAACAGTCGTATAGTTTACCTCCTGCTCTATCCCAATAAGTTGGTCCTTCTTCGCAAGCCCCATCTGCATTTATAAATTTAATAAAGCCATCAACTGACTTAATCATCTTACTTATTCCATCTACCAGTTTTTGTTTATCGTCCTCAACCAAAAGTAAGGTTAGCATTACATTGCTATTTATCCATACATTCCAATTATTAGCGCCTGTTGTTTCTGGTCGAATAGCCATCCACCAATAATCGTCTCTGGCAATGTAATCATCGATTATTCGCTCTTCCAAATTCTCTTTAATTCGTTTGCATATCAAAGGATTCACCTTATCAAATTCATCTTTAAAGAAATAGTATGTCCAAGCCATGGAGGCGGCTATATCGCCAACGGCTAAACCAATTCCATGGGTTTTATAAAAAGGTAAAACTTTATTGTTGCGTTGAACGCTTTTTATATGTGCAGCAATTGCCCAACTACTCATTTCGCAATAGTACCATGCGCCATTTAATATCTGATCTAAAAAACGTCCTTTTCCTTCTGCCAGTTCAGCGAGAATAAGATAATTGAAAACCTCACGATTTTTAAAAAACGAACCATACATTTGCTGCCCACCTTTACGCTCGTAATTCAGATAATCCATTGCTGTTACGACTTTCCATTCGTAATTTAAAACATCTTCGCCTCGTATGATTAAACCATTTTTAAGATCCCCCAGTTTTTCATCCCAAGCTTTACGATCAGTATATTTAGGATAAGGAACCCACTTTTGATTTTCAATAAGGTTGGCTTGCAAAAAATCAGGCGTTAAGCGTTTTTGCAAAAAATCAATCTTATCGTTATGCTGAGCCCTAACCCCATAACTTTGCGCTAATAATATGGTTACTAAAATAAATATCCTTGCTAACTTCATGAATTAATTATTGTATGTATAGAAATTTACCTTCTTTTAAAAATTCAGACGTTTGAACTTGAAAGAAAGAGAAGCTTTGTTTTTTACCTCTAGAGTACAGTTAAATGTAATCTGACGAAAGAGATTCCTTTGTCGATTAAAAGATCCAAATCCTTTTTCAAGATTATATCTGAAGAATCAGGAGAAAAAATACATTTTTAAGCTAATGATCTAAATTATATAAACCTTACCTAGCCTGAAACTCATCTTGTTGTTTTTCAACCTCTTTAAGGCGAAAATCAACTATCATTTTTTCCAATTCTTTAATACGTTTATCTTTATCGGACATGGAACTTCTGTTGTGTTGGGTATTTAATATTTCGCTTGTTCCATATGAACTACGTCCTATTTCGTTATACAATAGCTTACTATTTGTTGGCTGGGTATTTATTTCTAAAACACCTGCTTGTGGAACATGAACACCCCCTTTTAGTATAGATGCTGTAATTTTAATGATACCTGTATTAGTTGTTGAACGAACTAGGATAGGTGCATCTCCCCATTCAATTTTTCGTGGATTTCCGGCATTGGATGCATCACCTATTAACTCTCCTTCACCTTCTATTTCAAACTTTATGTCGCCATTCATCAATCGTTTTATGTTGCCATCTGCATCAACCACAGAAGCCACAACAACAGCAATATCCGATCCGTTGGCCACCATAGGCACGCCCTCGTCTAATACCTTAAGTACAATCTTTTCTTCACGCTTTGATGGCATACAAGTATTTTGTGCGACAACTTTTCCATCAATCAATCCCTCAGCAACTATACTCGCCTTATCTTTTTGTCCTTTTCCATACAGCGTTTTCACATCCATCCAATCATACACATCCTTAAACCTAACTACAGGATGTGGCATTTTCATATTTTTATAATCAGCGTTAGCATAAAGCGTATCTGTTTCGTATACAATCAGACGTACTTCATCGCAATTTGTTAAAACAGTCACATCAGAATCTGACATGGGTGTCATTTCATGGGCGATATAAATCATAGGTTCATCAGCCGTTTTCTGACTTTCAAACAGATAATAGGAATATTTTTTTTGGCGAAATACATCCGTAATTCCCCCATAAAAAGGATCGGGATGATAACCACGTTGGTGATCAAAAGCGTGCCAAAGTGCACCGCCTATATGTTGCACTGGGGCCTGATGTAAAAACTCCCAAGATGCGCATACAACAGTTGGATATTCGTAGTGTTTAAGTTGAGACAACTGACCATACTCGCCCCAATTACGAGCGATACGGCTAGGTGAGTTATGGGCACTCCAATCATCTGGATAATCTCCAAATTCTCTTGTAAAAACACATCTATCATCCTTTTCATAATCCATCCACATGTTATTTGTATTTTCAACCGTATTTGATTGCGGACGCTGGAACCAATTACCTTTAAATGGATGTGCATAAACAACATCAAAATATTCCTGACCTTTTACATGATTATCACATACCGTAAAAACACTTTCGCCAGGTATTTCGGTATGAACAATATCGTGTACTTTTTTTGCAAAATGATCAGGATACCAAGTCTCATTCAGGATAGGTTCCCACATGATTACTGATGGATGATTACGATCGCGACGCATCATATTTTTCACATCGCTATAAACACGCTGCTCAAATATAGGCTCATCATTCCAAAACTGCCATCCGGGAGTAGCTACAATATAAAACATACCCAAGGCATCGCAAGCTTCCATAAAAGCTGGATCAACAGGATAATGAGCCGCACGAACAATATCACATCCTGCATTTTTTAATAACACCGCATCGCGCCACTGGCCATTGTTAGGGAGTGCATTTCCGATGTAAGCAAAATCCTGATGACGATTTACGCCCATCAATCGTTTAGGATAAGGCTTTCCATTGAGCCAAAATCCATCCTTACCACGCATCTCTAGTTTACGAATTCCAATATGTTGAGCCACGCCATCAATAGGCTGATTTTTACGATTGGTAACAAGAACTTCAATCTTATATAAATTTGGTGTTTGAGGTGACCAAAGATTTGGTGACTTTACCGTAAATTTTCCAGAAATGGTTTCTGCACCTTTTGCATTTATGTTGGTTTTTATTTGCTGAGTAGAAACCGTTTTATTTTCTCCATCTTTCAATAAAACCTGGACATTAATATTTTTATTTCTGCTGTTGTTATTTCTAATATGTGCAGAAAACAAAACATCGGCACTTTGCGTTGTGATCTTCTGGCTTCGTACAGTTACCCCTCCGCCTGCTACAATATCTTCATCGTTAGCATTAGTAATATATACATTATTGGTTGCGGTTAACCATACATCTCTGTATATACCGCCAAAATAAGAGAAATCGAGTGTTGCCTGAGGTTTACCAGGTGGATAAGTTGGATCGTCGCTATTGTCGGCTAAAACAGCCACTACATTTTCCTGACCAAATTTAATTTTTGATGTTAAATCGGCAGAGAAGGGTAAATATCCCCCAAAGTGTTCTGTTACAAACTCTCCATTCAACCAGACTTTGCAT
This sequence comes from Labilibaculum sp., assembly GCA_016743925.1. Lineage (GTDB taxonomy): Bacteria > Bacteroidota > Bacteroidia > Bacteroidales > Marinifilaceae > Labilibaculum. The sequence goes on along the minus strand of JADGFH010000075.1, from coordinate 8,682 downwards.
TTACCCATTACCGCTTCGAAATGCAAACGTATTTGTTTCCCGCTTAATGAGTCAGCCGGTGTAAAATGTTTACGATACCATGCCGCCCCTTGATAATTAGTACCACCACTAGCTTCAGATGGAACCAGCTCTAAGCCATGCGGACAATTTACTATGCTCCATTTTGAATCATCGAAATCCATCAAATGAGCATCTTTAACATTACCTTTTACAAACCGCCATCCAACATTAAAATCAAAGGTTCCTCGTCCTGAATTAGGCACAGATAGAAATCCTGCTTTTGAGAACTCAACAGTAGATTGTGCAAAAATATTGTGAGATGAGATCATCAACAATAAGAACAAAATTTTTATAATTCGATTATATTTCATAGCGACACTTAAACATTTTTAATCAATAATTATCATTACAAAATTAAAGATACCTTAAGCGTTAAGCAATGGACAAAATGGCAATACTTTTATACAGATTGATAAAAAGACCATATCCCATCACTTAAACTTCGTTACTAAAAGAACAATCTCAGAACTCTTTTATCTAACAGTAAAGATTAGCTATTTAAATTATGTTACTTAAAAAATAAAATCCCGCCGCCTTTAACGACTTACTTATTTATCTTGGTTGATAGCATCTTCTATACTTTTCAATCTTTCATCTAAGGATTCAATTCCTTTTACAATCTCATTAAATCCTTTTTTTAGAATAACTACTATTCCTCCAAGAAAGATTACTATAATCACAAGTGAAATAATATCCATATCATTTTATTTTTTAAGTTAATGTAAAGGTTAATGCTATAGTACAAAACTTCGTTAAGCTTAAGGTCGAAAGTGGTTAACCGACAGTCATCTTACAGGCAATTAGCGCATTGAGTATTTTTAAATCTTTAGAACCCGTATAGCCAAAGTAGGCATCGTAGGTTAGTATTACAATAACATTGGGATGTGACTTACTTTGACTAACCGCATTTAATGTATTTAGGGTAAACAAAAGCGCAAAAAAATAGGATATTTTGTTTTCATGACAAAATTTATAATTCTATCATACAAACAAGAGAATAAATGGGCATAAAACCAATGTACTTTTTGATAATACAGATGTACTATTGGTGACTTATAACAATCGTTTTATTATTTCCAACAAAACGATTGTTATTTTTGAGTTACATAATCACTCGATCATCAACTAAAATCCAAGGAAATAGCATTGCCTTTTTGTGTGTTTTGATTGTAATAATACGTACGAAACCACTTGGTTTTTATGATCTTTTTTATTTGGTTAGCCAAATTCTATGTGGTTTATAATTAAAGAAAATGATTCTACTGAAATATATTATTGTTTAATCGATATTTGATTCATAATTTCTCCAGAAGTAACTTTTAATCTTACTTCACCTTTCGTTAGTCCACTTTGTATAATTACAATTGCTTTGCCATTATAAGCCTTCCTTTGTAATTCACTATCTATTTCTAATGACGATGGATTACCATTACAAGTTCCGAGAATATTAGCATCTCCTTCTAACTCAAATTTCATAAAGTTATCTGCTAACTTAACAGGATTACCTTTTTTATCTAATAGTTCAACACGCACAACTGCAATATCTTTTCCATTATTTTTCAAGATTACCTTATCAGGCGTTAGCTTTATTTGAGCAAATTTACCTGCTGTTATAATCTTATCCGTTGCAACCTTTTTACCATTCTTATAACCAGTGGCTTTCAAAGTACCTGGTTGGTATTTAACTTTCCACACCTGATGACCAAAGGTTTTCATTTTCTGGCTACCTACTTTTTTTCCATTTAGGGTAAGTTTTATTTCGTCACAGTTGCTATGAATTGACACTTCTGCCTCTTTACCTTCCATGCCATTCCAATTCCAATGTTGGACTATATGCAAAACTGGCTCATTTGACCACCAAGATTTGTAATAATAATAAAGATCTTTAGGAAATCCACATAAATCCATAGCTCCAAACTGTGAACTATTATTAGGACCTTTACTAGGCCAAATTTCTCCGTTATAGTCAAATCCTGTCCAAAAGAATCCCCCAGCCAAAAATTTACGTGTAGCATAAAAATCCATAGTTATATACGCATATCTATTGTTGTTAGCAATATTACCCGCAATAGATTGTCTTGACTTATTTACTGAAGAACCGTTCTCTGGGGTATAATAACCACCTTCTCCATTTGCTACCGCAATAGATTTATTGTCGTCCGAAAATTCATAAAAATCGCGAGTTATCGTTGAGTTAGCTGTCTCGGTTCCAATTAAAGGCTGATTAGGATGGTTTTTATGATACTCATCAATAAAATCAAGACTATAATTAAATCCCATTACATCAATAGCCTCTGAAAAGCCAAAATCAACAGGGCTATTCCATGCATTGACACCAGCTGTTACTAATCGTGTACTATCGTATTTGTGCGCTACTGCAACCATTCTTTTCATGTAACGCTTACCAATAATATCTCTTTGTGTTCCCCCTTCTTCATTAGCCATTGAATATAAAATTACAGAAGGGTGATTGCGGTGATTATTGATCATCCATTTCAAATTACTAATTGCATCCTTATAACTACCCGTTGCTCTTGTCTCATCCATAACAAGTACACCAAGACTATCACAGGCATTTAACATTGACTTAGAAAACGGATAATGTGATCTGATTGCATTAACCCCCATTTCTTTTAATAGCTTTAGTCGATAAATGTGTAACGCTTCATTAAGAGCACAGCCAACTCCTCCAAAATTCTGATGAATACAGACTCCATTGATCTGACAACGCTCTCCATTTAAAATAAAACCATTATTAGCATCAAATTTTATATCTCTTATCCCAATTTTAGTAATATATTCATCAATCACCTTTCCTGCACTTATAAGTGTTGTTTTTAATATATACCGATTAGGAGCATCAACAGACCATAGTATCGGTTTATCAACATTAATCTGATTTGTAAACTCGTACTCATCATATGAATTTATTAAAATCTCTTTGGATGAATTTAACGATACAGCTTTGTTATCAAAAGTCATCAATTCATGTCTAATTTGACAATCTTTAGTATCAAAACCTTTGTTCAAAATCTTGGTTGTGATAATAATTTCTGCTTTATCATTATTTACAGTACTAACAATACGTGGCCCTATATCTTCAATGTGTAAAGGATCAGTAACTACTAATCGTACTTCTTTATTAATACCTGCACCTTCATAAAACCAACCTTCATGTAAAGATGCATTCACCCTAACGGATAATATATTTTTTTTACCGTATATTAAATAATCCGTTATATCATATGAGAATCCTGTGTAACCACTAAAATTATTCCCCATATAAAAACCATTTATCCACACTTCGCTATCACGAAATACACCATCAAATTCAATAACAAATCGTCTCCCCTCTTCATCTTTTTGGATATCAAACTTTTTTCTATACCAACCAATTGTAGTCTCTGGGTATTCGCGGCCAACAGGTTTAAATCCATAACGACTCCCAATTTTTTCATCTTGATTGATATCATATGGTAAACTTACAGACCAATCGTGCGGTATTTGTACATTTTTCCAATCAGATTCATCAAAATTTAACAATGTTGCAGAGATACCATGCCCTCCATAGGGAGCAGGTTCTTTTTTTGCAAAATGTAAATATCTTCCATCCCCATATCCAAAATCTTTTTCGATATCGTAAGTATGTCCGAAGTGAAATTTCCAATCAAAAGTAAAATCACGATTTTCTCTTTGAGAAAAAGCTGAGCCTACAACACTTAAAAAGCATATTATAAATACTATATGTTTCATATCTTATATTTATTCAATTACTAACCAATTATATGAATTAGCTTCAATTTTAACTTCAATACTCACTGAAAAATCACGACCAAGTTTATAATTCTTACTTTTTCCTTCTTTCTCTCTAATGCGAACAGACTTATCTAACCCAGTATAATATAATGGTAGATTAATGGTACGCACCATATCTTCATTTGTAGGATTGTATACCATTAAAAGTCCCTTTTCGTTTAAGTTTGGATTAACATGCATTATACCATCCCAATCCTTACCTGATGGGCGTTTTAAATGAATAAAGTCACTATTAAGTATTTCTCTATATTTTTTGTACCATGTGATTACATTCTTTACTACCTTTTTTGTTTCTGGAGCATCATACAAACGAGGCCCTCGATAACAAGCTTGAACACCTGATCCATAATTTTGCATCATATGGCTTTCATACTCTTTTAAATGATCCTTTAAGGGCTCTAACGTTGCAGCAGCTCCTCCTCCATGATATTGAGTTAACGGTACAAATGTCCAACACATAGATGGTATTCTATACCATAAGCCATCATAAATATTTAAACGACCATGCATCAATTGTCTTTTTCGAGGAAGCGACCAATTAACTTCACGATAACCAATCCCTACTTTATTAGCACCTGAGTTAAGGTAGAAATCTGGAATATTCATGTAAATTCCTTCAGAACGCATCCATTTATAAAGTCCTTGTATTTGCGCAAACTGTTTCCATTGCGAATCGCCAAGTCCATCATGATGAGCATGTTTTATTGAAGCACAAACATCACCAGGATAAGATCCGTCATTTTCGAACACTTGCATGCCTGTTTCATTATAAAACTTCTTTATTTTCCTAAAATAATTGTACCCCCATTCGCTACATAAGCATGGTGCAGAACCAAACGCCATGCCCCCACGTTTACCTGTTTTTGGGTTAATCACATCTACTTCTTCACTTATCCACCTACTTGATAATAATGAGTAGCCCCCTAGTTCAATTCCTTTTGAATTAGCATACTCACGCAATTCTTTAAATTTAGCATAGTTTTGCTTAGATTCATTTTCCATATTCATCCCACTTCCAAAGCTTAGAATAATCATCTCATATCCCACTTCTGCACATTGATCAACAGCCTTTTTCACGGCCTCTTTGTCGGATGATATTAAATGTAAAAAAATCGGATTTTCTGTAGTCCAGGGCGATACGGTACGATAAAATTTACGTATAAATAGTCCCTTACGTTCTTTCTCATAACTATCAAGAGGCATTTCCCATACTCTAAAACTCGTTAATGACTTTTCTGGAGCAATAACAGTTTCAGGACCAATTGGTAATTTAACCTCTAATAAACAAGGTGCGTGCAGCCCATAACTTGTTTGCGTAGTATAACGTTTGTCTTTTTCCCAAAAGGTAGTGCGATCAGATGTTTTTTGATACATACCGCTATATGCATAATCACTCTCAATATGGATATTAGGTTTTGCCCATTCTTTTGCATTACCTACAAAATTTTCACCTTCGATCAGAGCTAGTTGTTCTGTTCTGAAATGGTTAAGTTTAATATTTTTCTGGCCATTGTTTATGATTTCTATCCATTTGCTTAACGTAGGTATACCATCATAAAGAGCAAAATGTACTTTTACTTCAATTTCATCTTTCTCTAGTGTAAAAACGATTTCCTTACCGGTAGGCATTTTATCGTTACCTGTCCATCGAACTCTTTTCCATTTTAACCTGTCCGTTATATCATTTATCTTAAAATCTTTTATTAGAAACGAATTAGGTGCAGCTTTTAAATTATCTATCCATTCGTATAGTGTATACCCATATTCTCTTTGCTTACTTAAGCCTCCAAGCGAATATTCTTTATTGTCAATGGTAACAGTTCCTTCATTAGAAACAGCACGAAGAATGCTTTCGCCTGTCATTTGATTTACGTAATCAATTGTTGCAAGATTAGGAGATAACCTAAATACACGAGCAATTAATCCATTTGATATAACTAAATCTTTTCCATTTTTAGTTTTATATACTTCAGCTTTTGGCTTGTCATTATTTATTAACCAATCATAACAAGTCTTAGATAATGGCATTTCGATTTCAGGTAGAGCATGGAGCTTCTTTATAAGCGCATCATCTACTTCTGAAGTAAAAATCGTTTTTTCATCTTGGTAATCTGCCCCTACAGCAACAGGAGTTGCCCCTTTGTATTCAATCTTTGGGTTAATCCAAACCGCATGATCTCCACTAACTCCATCACCAGCATCTTCCACTATCAATTGTAAAACACCATATCCAAGTTTTATATCAATTTCCTTCACGGGATCTCTCTGCACCATGATCCCACTGTTGTAAACAACAGCACCATTATGAATTAACTTAAATATAACACTTCCTTTATCTATTTTCCCATTAGAACCCTCAATACCAACAAACTGTTTTTTGCCTTTTTTCTCACGATAAAAGGTTCTACGTCCATCACTTAATGGAACACTTTTAACATCCTTATCTGAGTAATCAATTAAATTATCACTAACCCCAACTTTAGCGGTAAATCGTCCACTTTTATTTAAGCGTATATTTAATGTTGAATTTGCATGAACGCCAATTCCTTTATCATATCCTATATTAGCAATAGAAATTTTTTCGCCTATTACTGATTTGTTTTTTAGTGCTGACCCATACGATTGTTCTGCCATTGATATTTTCATATCCTGCACCTCTATAATACTTTGGGCAGTACATGTAAAGAACAAACACCCTAATATCCCCAAGGATAACATTCTCCTTTTTAGATTCTTTTTAATAATCATCTATAGCTATTTTAACAAAAAGCACCTATTAAAAATAGGTGCTTTTCAATCTTTAATATCTGATACGTTAATGTTTAATACTTAACACTCCACTCTCCTGCTTCAAGCGTAAAGTATCTATATACATCATCATTACGCTGTTCTTTCATATCATGATTTGCTTTAATCATGTTATCTTTAATTTCTTTTGGAATCCTTATAGTAGCCGTACTATTTTTAGGAACGCTTATTTTTAAAGTAGTTGTTTCATTTTCGATTTTTACATCTAATGAAATTTTCCCTCTAACAGTTGAAAAACTAGAACTTAAACTCTTTTGCCCAATTAAATCAGGAAAAACCTGAAACTCTTCGAATCCTGGTTTTGTAGGAATAATTCCGGCCATATTTTTATATAAAATTGATAATGGGCCTCCACTCCAAGCATGATTTACAGAACATTCATAATTCCAGAATTCCCATAGTGTAGTACATTCAGGATGATTTACCATCTTCTCGTAACGTCGTTTAAATCGCTCAATAGCAAACTTACCTTCTCCCATTTTAAATAAAGCTTCCATTACATACTTCTCCATGTATGGACTAGCATGTTCCACTTTTTTAAATAGATCATAAATAACTGGGTATTTTTCCTGATCTGCTATACCTGAAACAACTGCTAATGCATTACCCCTATCGTCTGTTTCTTCTTTGAATGCAGAAGAGCGATATCCTTCTTTTGTCCAGAAAACCGAATTTACACGTTTTTTTATCGCTGCCATTTGTGCCAATGCAACAGTGGCATCTTCAGTTTTGCCAAGAGAAGTGGCCATTTTTGACAGGTTATCTAATCCTATATACACCCAAATATGTTCTGCTAAGTCACGATCGATTTGACTACCCCAATCGCCCCAAGTCCAGCTTCCTTTACGGAATGGAACCGTACCATCTTCAGCAACTTTCCAAAGGTCAAGGTACTTTTTTACATGCGGATAAGCTTTTTTAAGCATATCCATATCACCTGTATACATAATATAGTTACCAATACCATAGTTACCTACAGCGGCTAATATTTGTTGCGGCAACTCTCTATCCCAATTACCAGCAGGTATTGGCCCATACATGGTATTATTATCTTTTTGCCAATCGAATAACTCACTATACATTTTTTTAGATAAATCAATCGCTTTGTTATCCAAAAGATAAAACGACTCTTCCATTAAAATTGTACCATCACCTATCCATTGAGCACGTTCACGATCCGGACAATCGAAATAAGTATCACGCATATTAACATAAAGCGTTCTTTGTGCTTTCTTAAAATAACGCATTAGGTAATCATCAGCCACTTTAAATGTGCCATCAAACTCAGCATCGTAACCAGATTCCATATATCCTAACTCCAACACTTCTACACCCTTATCCATTTCAAAAACAATGGCGTGTCCACTCATCCAAGGCAAGTGCAAATATTCCTGTTCACCTTCTTTTGTAATATATTCCCCCCTGATTGGCGTATCATTCAAAGTCTTTAAATTATCAGGGTTAATCTTAATTGATTTTCCCGCTGGAGCTTTTACTTTTAAATAAGCATGATATTGCATATTATAAGGCAATTTCAATGTATAGGTGCTGTCTTTAATTTCAAATTCGCATGCTTTCTGTATTGGAAATGTTTTAAAGAAAGGTATTGGTCTTTTCACCAATTTATTCCAAGGTGCTACACCTCTTTTACCTACCGTTTTTACAAATTTCCACTCTTTATCATCAAACGATGATTTAACCCAATTTTCATTAGCCTTTCGTGCATCAAATTTCACATTTGATTCAGGTAGTCTATAGTTAGAAGCTATTCCTTCAGGTGTCCCAAATGCATTATATTTTGAAAACTTCCATGTACTATCGGTGGCAAACTTTGTGTTTTCTAAAAGCAATCCGGCCATTTTACTATCTTTATGAGAAAAGCCCTCTCTCCCATAATACCAAACCAAAGCAGCAATTGTATTATTACCTTTCTTTAAATACGGTGCTAAATCAACTTCATCATAATAAGTATCATTAGGATTTGGACCACGCTTTAAT
>JADGFH010000074.1 GCA_016743925.1 Labilibaculum sp. | reverse complement strand
TTCTCAAATTCTTTAGCTATTTGTAGCGGATCCTCACTATAAACCTTCTCTGTATCGTAATCTCCTTTTGTAAGCCTAACACATCTTCCTCCGATAGTGTCAATGGCTGGTATTATTTTTATTGTAGACATGATCTTCTTTATAAATTGATGAAATTCTCCAAAACCTTAACTCCTACCGCACCTGATTTTTCAGGATGAAATTGACATGCATAAAAGTTATCTTTTTGAAGTGATGCGCTAAAATTTAGGATGTAATCACAGGAAGCAACTGTTCCTGTAGCATCTGGCACATAAAACGAATGAACAAAATAAGCATACTCATTTTCCGATATACCAGAAAACAAATCACCAGATAAATTCTCCAACTGATTCCATCCCATGTGTGGCACTTTTCGCTCGTTTGTAAAACGTTTTACTTTTACTGGAAATATACCTAAGCCTTTCGTATTCCCTTCCTCTGAACTTTCGCACAACAATTGCATTCCCAAACAAATACCTAAAACCGGCTGTGTTAATTTTGGAATTAATTCATCCAAGCCATTTTTCTTCAATGAATTCATTGCCCATGATGCTTCGCCAACGCCTGGGAAAATTATCTTATCGGCACTTCGAATTACCTCTTCGTCATTTGATACAATCGGTGTAATACCCAATCTCTCGAAGGCATATTTCACCGATTGGATATTACCAGCATTATAATCGATAATTACAATTTTTTGTTCTTTCATAATTACAACTTTCCTTTTGTTGATGGTAACTGCAAACAATTTGCATCTCTTCGAATAGCCATTCTAATTGCTCTAGCCAATGCTTTAAAAATTCCTTCAATCTTGTGATGTTCATTTTGACCTTCAGCCTTAATGTTCAAATTACAAGCTGCGCCATCAGTAAAAGACTTAAAAAAGTGAAAAAACATTTCAGTTGGCATTCCTCCAATCATTTCACGCTTAAAATCAGCTTCCCAAACCAACCAATTTCGTCCTCCAAAATCAATGGCAACCTGCGCCATACAATCATCCATTGGCAAACAAAAACCATAACGATCCAAACCCAACTTATTTCCCAAAGCTATTTTAAAAGCTTCTCCTAATGCAATGGCAGTATCTTCTATTGTATGGTGTTCGTCAACTTCCAAATCTCCTTTTACTTCAACACTTAAATTGATACCAGAGTGCTTTGCAATTTGGTCTAACATATGATCAAAAAATCCAATTCCTGTATCAAATGAACCTTTTCCTTCACCGTCTAAATCCAAAGCAATCTTTATTTTGGTTTCACTGGTATTTCGTTCAACAGTAGCAGTTCGTTCATTTAATCGCAAAAACTCATAAATCTCTTCCCATGATTCTGTGCATAACTCAATACAAGATTCCAAATCCTGTTTCGATTCCGATAATTCATCATCTCCAACATTTCCACTTGATGAGATAAAGATTGCTTTACATTTAAGATTTTTAGCCAATTCAACATCTGTCCATCGATCTCCAATTACAAAGGAATTTTCTAAATCATACTCCTCAGAAAAATATTTAGTCAATAATGCTGTTCCAGGTTTTCTAGTTGCAGCATTTTCACGCGGAAAGGTTTTATCAATACAGACTTCAGAAAATTCAATCCCCTCACTGCTAAATGCTTCCATCATTTTATTCTGAGCAGGCCAAAATGTATCTTCAGGGTACGAATCTGTTCCCAAACCATCTTGATTGGTTACCATTACCAATTCAAAATCCATTTGCTTAACTATTTTAGCAAGTCCCGAAAACACACCCGGGTAAAATGCTAATTTTTCCAAACTATCCACCTGATAATCAACCGGAGGCTCCAGTATCAAGGTTCCGTCTCTATCTATAAACAGTACTTTCTTTTTTACTTTCATCGCCTTTATCTTTTTAGATCAAATTTGCTTAGAGCGTCTTTTAATATTTCATTTTCTTTACTTGTACCTATACTGATTCTAACACAAGCTTCTAAACTTTCAATTTTAGAACGGTCGCGAATGATAATTTCTTCATTTAGTAAATAATCATACAAGCCTCGTGCATCATCTACACGAACTAAAAGGAAATTAGCATCCGATGGAAAAACTTCATTCACAAAAGCCAAACCATTCAAGAAAACAGAAAGCTTTTCTCTTTCTTTAATGATACTACGAACTTGCTCTTTATAGGAATCCTCGTTCTTTAATAAATCCAAAGCCTTATCTTGACTTAATCCATTAACATTATAAGGAGGTTTTATCCGATTAAGGTATCCAACAACTTCAGGAGAAGCCATTCCAATGCCTAAACGAATACCTGCCATTCCCCAAGCTTTAGATAAAGTCTGTAAAATCACTAAATTGGGATAAGTTGCCAATTTATCTGCAAAGCTTTTTTCTGGTGCAAAATCCACATAAGCTTCATCTACAATAACAATCCCTGGAAACTGCTCCAATAAATCTATGACTTTGCAAGCCTCCAATGCATTCGCAGTTGGATTATTGGGAGAACACAAGAATAGCATTTTCGATTGCTCATCAGCCACATCAATAACCGCATCAACATTGGGTTGGAAATCTTGATCTAATGAAACCTCTTTAATCTCAACAGCATTTACCCCAGCCGCAACTTCGTACATACCATAAGTTGGCGTGCAAATAATTACATTGTCCTTATTTGGTTCACAAAAAGCTCTAAAAAGTAAATCGATTACTTCATCACTACCATTACCAAGAATCATTCTTTGCGGATCAATTCCCTTTAGTTCACTCAATCGATTCTTTACATTTCTTTGAAGCGGATCCGGATAACGGTTTACACCATTTTCAAAAGGATTTTCATTTGCATCCAAAAACACAGAACCTTTACCGGTAAATTCACCTCTTGCAGAAGAATATGGTACTAGATTTTTTACATTCTCTCGAATTAGTTTATTCAAGTCAAAGCTTGATTTTGTATTTGTTTCCATCACGACTTTGCTTTAATCTTATTTAAACGAAGAGTTACCGCATTGCAGTGCGCATCTAATTGTTCCGCCGTGGCCATCACTTCTATTACAGGTCCTAAATTTTGCAATCCTTCTTCGCTTATTTTCTGAAAGCTAATATTCTTCATAAAAGAATCTAGACTGACACCAGAATATGCTTTTGCATAACCATTGGTTGGTAAGGTGTGGTTTGTTCCTGAAGCATAATCACCAGCACTTTCGGGCGTGTAATTTCCTAGAAAAACAGAACCTGCATTTACTATTCCAGCCACTAGTCGATCTTCTTCCTTTACGGATACAATTAAGTGTTCTGGTCCGTACTCATTACTCATGGCAAGAGCCTCTTCCATCGTACGCACCAAAATAAGTTTTGAATTAGCCAAAGCTTTGCTCGCAACTTCTTTTCGGGATAATGATTTTAATTGCTTTTCAACTTCCAAACCAACATCCTTTATTAATGTCTCATCCCATGTAAGTAAAACCACCTGACTATCGGCACCGTGTTCTGCTTGCGATAACAAATCTGAAGCAACAAATTCTGCATCAGCAGTTTCATCTGCAATAACTAATACCTCCGAAGGACCAGCTGGCATGTCAATCGCTATACCTTTTTTTGTAACTTCCTGCTTGGCTGCTGTTACATACTGATTGCCCGGGCCAAATATTTTATAAACATTCGGCACCGTCTCCGTACCAAAAGCCATTGCAGCAATTGCCTGAATTCCACCAATTCGAAATACTCGATCGACACCTACTAATTTACATGCGTACAAAATAGCTGGATCAATTTTTCCTTGTTTATTTGGAGGTGTACACAAAACTACTTCCTGACAACCTGCAAGTTTTGCGGGAATCCCTAACATTAATACAGTTGAAAACAAAGGTGCAGTTCCTCCTGGCACATACAATCCTACCTTATTAATAGGAGTTGCTTTTCGCCAACAACTTACACCTACAGATGTTTCAATAAGCTCAGGTTCGGTCAATTGAGTAGAATGGTATTTTTCTATATTTTTTGCCGCAATAGTCAAGGCATTTTTCAACTCTTGACTTACCAAGCTTTCAGATGCTTCAATTTCTTCAATACTTACTTCAACAGAATCAATCTCTGCCCCATCGTAAAGACTTGTATATTTTAAAAGAGCATTGTCTCCTTCTTTTTTGACTTGTTCAAAAACCTGATTTACAAGTTCAGCCATTTCCTCCACATTATTTTCTGGACGGCTTAAAATCTGGTTCCAATCTTCTCTTTTAGGATATTTTACTACTTGCATGTTATCAAGAATTAAAGCTTACAATACCATTTTCTGAATAGGAATAATCAAAATTCCTTCTGCTCCATTAATTTTTAGTTGATCGATTACACCCCAAAAATCATTCTCATTAATAACGGAGTGAATTGAACTCCAACCTTCTTGAGCCAAAGGCAAAACCGTTGGACTTTTCATCCCTGGCAAAACTTTAATGATATCGTCAATTTTATCGTTAGGAGCATTCAACAGAATGTATTTGTTGTTTTTAGCAGCTAGAACCGATTTCATACGAAACAACAAACGATCCAGTATCGCTCTTTTCAAATTGCTAATATTCTTATTGGCAACCAAACAAGCTTCCGAAACCAAAACCTCTTCAACTTCTTTCAGTCCATTCTTAAACAAAGTACTACCAGAACTAACCAAATCACATATTCCATCGGCCAAACCTATGTTTGGAGCAATCTCCACAGATCCAGAAATAACGTGTATATCACAATCCAAGTTATTTTCGTCTAGAAATTGTTGAAGAGAATTAGGATAAGATGTAGCTAACTTTTTCCCATTAAAATATTCCAAGCCGGTATATTCAACATCCTTAGGCAAAGCCATGGCTAATCTACACTTCGAAAAACCAAGCTTCTGAAGAATTTCCAATTCCTTTTGTTTCTCAACAATTACATTCCCCCCTACAATAGCAATATCGGCTACTCCATCTTCAACATATTGAGGAATATCTGAATTCCTAAGGTACAAAACTTCCAATGGAAAATTGGATGCATTTGCTTTCAACTGATCTTTCCCATTATCAATTGAAATTCCACACTCTTTTAAAATTTTTAATGAATCTTCCTGCAGTCTTCCTGATTTCTGTACTGCAATTGTTAATTTTTCTCCCATGGTTAAAATTTTGGCTCCTGCCGATTTCAGTTATGGGCATAAAAAATGCCCGACTGAAATCAGGCGGGCATTGTTAATGTTACTTAATATCTTTTAAAATAAAGCACAACATCTTCAGCTCACCTGGCGGTAAGGATAATGATGATGATGATGTAGTGCGTTAAAAATCATTTCTATTTCTTTTGTGTGCAACAAAGATTAACAATTTATTTTAAGCATCCAAATCCCGCGATAAAAACAACACATATTTTAATAATAAATTAACATCACCCCTAAATACAAACAAGTACTATTATATATATAAGATAAAAATAAGCTTCGTGAATTCAAAAATAGGGGTTCGTCTCTTAAAAATACTTTTATTTTCCAACACACCCCTTTTCGGAAACGTCACAATTGTAAATAATACACTTTTTTCACAGATACCCCCTGTTACTTAGTTGTAATTTCATTTATTTTCATACTTTTACATTGCAACCACATCAAATTAAGGGGGCTTGATTTAAAAAAAAAGCACAATTCACAAATTCGACCCCATTATTAATAGAGGTTCGAAGAAAATAAAGACCATTATCATTAAACGCTATAGAAACTTAAAAATTAACCAATGCAGATGAATTACAAAACAATTCGAAATGAAACCACACCGCATTTCGAAACACAAATAAAACATTCACAATCTTCAATTTCTCGACAACGGTCGATTTTACGTTTGGTCTAATCCCGAAACCCGAGGCTTCTTAATCCGGGAAGCTTCGGTGTTTCAACCATCCAAATGAAGAATTATGATTCCAATCACTGCAAAATCAATTAGTTTATGAAAAAGATCGAAGCAATTATTCGTAAGACAAAATTTGAAGAAGTAAAAAAAGGCCTTCACGAAATCGGTATTGATTATTTCACCTTCTGGGACGTAAGAGGTGTTGGAAAATCAGTAGAAGAAAGGGTGTATCGTGGAGTTATTTATGATACTAGTAGTATTGAAAGAACTTTAATCTCCTTTATTGTAAGAGATAAATATGTAGACAGCTGCGTGGTGAGCATTCGAGAAAATGCATTTACCGGAGAAGTGGGAGATGGAAGAATCTTTATTTACGATGTACAAGACGCCTATAGAATCCGCACTGGAGATTCAGGAGACCGTTCCCTGTACGACGAAGAATAAAACTGCTAGTAAATTCAACAATTAAAATTATTTATTATGGAAGAAACACTCACTTTACATACATTACAGACGACAATAACCGAAACTAGTCACTCTTTAGACGTTGTCTGGGTACTAATATCTGCAGCACTTGTAATGTTCATGCAGCCTGGTTTCGCAATGGCAGAAGCTGGTTTTACCAGATCTAAAAACACTGCTAACATTTTAATGAAGAACCTTCTTGATTTTGGTGTTGGTTCCATTACGTTTTTCCTTATTGGTTACGCATTAATGTTTGGAACAGATATGGGAGGATTGATCGGAAAGCTTCCTTTCATGGAAGATGTTAGACCTGATATTGATTTATCCTTTTTAATGTTTCAAACCGTGTTCGCAGCGACTGCAGCAACAATCGTATCTGGTGCAGTGGCCGAAAGAACCGAATTTAAAACCTATTTGTTTATTAGTGTAATTACTACAGCAATAATCTACCCAATATCAGGACACTGGATATGGGGCGGTGGCTGGTTAAGCGAACTAGGATTTCACGATTTTGCTGGCTCAACAGTTGTACACTCCGTAGGAGCTTGGATGGGACTGGTTGGAGCAATTTTAATAGGGCCTAGAATTGGCAAATATAATGGAAAAGCTAATGCAATTCCTGGTCACAACCTTACTTTTGCTGCTCTTGGCGTGTTTATCCTTTGGTTTGGATGGTTCGGTTTTAATGCCGGCTCACAATTAGCCGCTGCAGGAACCTCAAACACCGTTGCAATCTCTCACATTTTCTTAACCACTAACTTATCTGCGGCTGCAGGAACTCTTGCTGCATTATTTACGAGTTGGATGAGATATAAACGCCCAACCCTATCCTTAAGTTTAAATGGATCTTTGGCAGGATTGGTAGCAATTACAGCAGGCTGTGATATAGTTTCGCCGGAAGCTGCCATTATCATTGGTCTTATTGCGGGTATTGCTCTGGTATTTGGAGTTGAATTTATCGATAAAGTATTGCGTATTGATGATCCTGTAGGTGCCGTAACTGTACACGGTATTAATGGTGCATTAGGAACAATACTAGTTGGGTTTTTTGCTACCGATGGCGGCTTATTTTACGGAGGAGGCTTCAGCTTACTTGGCGTTCAGGCCTTAGGTGTAGTTGCCGTCGCAGCATGGGCAATAGGAACAGCTTACATCCTATTTAAAATACTTAAAGTTACCATTGGATTAAGAGTATCTGCTCGCGTAGAAGAAGAAGGTTTAGATATCTACGAACACGGTGAAAAAGCATACCACTAGTACTTTACTATAATTTCGTTTCTCATGAAATGGCAAGAACTTAAGGTTTTTGTCATTTTTTTTTATTCACCTCATACTAAATCCACGAATACTTCGTAATTTCATTAATTCAAAATCGTTTTTAATACACACATTATAAAAATTATCACATGAAAAAAGCAAATGTTTTTTTATTAGCCTGTTTCTTTTTAGTTCTTAGCATCGGACAATCTGGATGTTATGGACCGTTTCGATTGACAAAAAACCTACATGAATGGAATGGTACAGTTGGAGATAAATTCATTAACTCACTGGTATTCTTTGCGTTTATAGTAATTCCAGTATATGAAGTTGCTGTACTTATCGACGGAGTAGTGTTGAACACAATTGAATTTTGGACTGGCGATAATCCTGTAGCGATGGGCGAAAACGATAAAGATGTTCAAATCGTAAAAAGAGATGGCAATAAATACCGTATTACAGCAACACAAAATAAGTTTCACATTGAACAATTACAAGGTGAAAATAAAGGTGATACTGCTGAATTAGTTTTCGATCCAGAAAGTAGTAGTTGGAATCTAAAAGATGGCAACAAAGAATTACAGAAACTTGTTCAGGTAAATGAAGAAGCTAATCTAATTCAAGTTTTCAAGCCAAATGGACAAATTCTTACTTTTGATCAAAACACAAACAATTTGGCATCAATAAAAGCTCAATTGAAAACAGAATCGATCAATTGGTCTATGAAATAGAATTTAGGCCTCTTAAATAGCAATAATAAAGCCTTAGAACACTAATTCTAAGGCTTCTTATTAAAATAAATAATTTAAAATTTTTTTCCTTAAACTGATAAATGTAACTTTATTAGAACGAGAATAAATTTTGAAAAATATGTTTGCTATAAAAAAAGGATATATTGCTATTTTAAAGATCCGATCTCTATTACTATTTTTTTTATTCATAATTCCGTTCTTCTCTTATGCAAAACCAAACACCATTCCACCAAAAGTTGAAAAAATAAAACTTCAACTTAAGTATTATCATCAATTTCAATTTGCAGGTTACTATGCTGCTCTTCATAAAGGTTATTATAAAAACGCCGGACTTGACGTAGAAATTATTGAAGGCGGTACAATTAATACAATCGAGACAGTTGTTTCTGGTAAAGCCGATTATGGAATCGCCTCTAACGATATACTTATTGAAAAAATCAACAAACAACCAATCGTTTTATTAGCTTGCATTTTTCAAAGTTCTCCCTCAATATTCCTTAGCCTCGAAAAATCCAACATTCATACCGCTCACGATCTTATAGATAAGAAAATTATGCTCTTGGATGAATATCGTGATCCAGAATTGATGGCTATATTTCATCAAGAAGGAATACAAATCAATGATATCGATCGAATTTCAACCACCTACGACATAAACGATCTAATTAGTGGAAAAACAGATGCATTAAACGCTTACATCACAAACGAACCATACTTTTTAAAAGAGCAAAACATCCCCCATACAATCATATCTCCCAAAACCTATGGAATTGACTTCTATGGAGATGGCATTTTCACCAGCGAAGATGAAGTGAAATCAAATCCAGATAGAGTATTGGCTTTTTTGAATGCAAGCAAAAAAGGATGGGAATACGCCTTGGAAAATCAAGATGAGATTATCGACGTAATTATTACAAAATATTCAGATAAAAAATCAAGAGCCCATTTAGAATTCGAAGCTGAACAAATAAAAAAGCTCATCCTAGACGAATATGTTGAAATAGGACACATCAACCTGGGCAGAATCCAAAACATTGCCGACATCTGCGCGAAAATGGGAATGATTCCCTTAAACTATGATCTTACAGGTTTTATTTATAAACCTGAATCATTCAATACTCCATCATGGCTAAAATGGCTTTTGGGAACAACCCTAGGCCTTATTATAATTGTGATTGGTATTTCTTCCTACTTATTTCTCTTCAACAAGCAATTACAAAAAGCTGTAGCCAAACAAACGTCAAGCCTTAGCTATAAAAATACCGAATTACAAAAAGAAATATCTGAAAGAATAAGAATTGTTGCCGCCTTAAAACAATCTGAGAAACGTTTTAGAGAAATGGTTGAAAACCTACCTTCCGGTGCAATATTAAATGAAAATGAAAAACTTTTTATAAATAAAAAGGCTTATGAAATTACAGGTTACACCAATACCGAACTAGCAGATGTTGATACTTGGTTTCTTAAATTGTATCCCAATAGTAAAAAGAAAAACCTACAACTTTACCTTGAGAATAAAAACAATAATTTTAATGAGACGATCACAACTAGTATTACGTGTAAAAACGGCAAACAAAAACACGTGGAATTTCACTGTTACCAATTTGAACGTAAAGAAATATGGTTAATGAATGATATTTCTCGCCGATTAAAGACTGAAAATGCTTTAATTGCAAGTGAAAATAAACTTAGAGCTTATATTGAAGAATCACCTAATGGTCTGGTTATTTTTAAATCCAACACGAAAGTAATATTTACAAATCCTGCATTTGCCGAGTTAATGGAGATATCAGAAAGTAAGCTTGACGATATCTTTATTCCTGATTTTTTCGCTCCAAGCTATCTAAAACAAAACCAAAGCTTACTTACCCAACTTTTAACGGAAGGAAAATGCCAAGGTGAAGTTGTCATACAATCATCAAAAGGGAAGAAATTTCCCGTATATATAAGTGCGGTAAAATTAATCAACAACGAATACCTCGCCTTCATTGTAGACATCTCTGCAATCAAAAAAGCTGAACATGAATTGCGGATAGCTCTAGAACGAGCAGAAGAGAGTGATAGGTTAAAATCCGCATTCTTAGCAAACATGAGTCACGAAATTAGAACTCCCATGAATGGAATTCTCGGTTTTAGCCAACTACTTTTAAAACCAGACCTTAGTCAAGAAAAAAAAGAAAAATATCTTGATATTTTAAATCAAAACGGAAGGCAATTACTTGGCATTATAAACAATATTATAGATATTTCCTATCTTGAGGTAAACCAATTAAAATCCAATCCAACTACATTTTCAATTAAAAAACTTTTTGATGACCTAAACATTTTCTATGCCCTTGAAGAAAATCGATTCAATAAAAAAGACTTAATAGTCCTTTTTGAAAACAATGTATCTGCGAATACGGATGTGATTATTTCCGATTTGGGCAAAATTAAGCAAATACTTATCAACTTAATTAACAATGCCTTAAAGTTCACCAAAAATGGGCATATTCAAATTTCATCGCGCATTGAAAATTCGAACCTGTACTTAAGCGTTGAAGATACTGGCATTGGTATTCCAAAAGAAAAACAAAAGCTAATTTTTGAACGATTCGGCCAAGTGGAAAATATCTACACTCGTCAATTTGCAGGCGCAGGCCTTGGACTTCCCATTTCTAAAGGATTAATCGAACTACTAAAAGGAGAATTACATATGGAATCTAATGTGGGAACGGGATCAAAATTTGAATTCTACATTCCATTTAGCACAATACCAAAAGAATCGTCACTTACATCCATACATCATAAAGAGAAATAGCTAAACAAAATTACCCAACAAAAATCAACTACTTTTTAGAAGAGGACTTATCTTTCTTATCTACATTATGCAAGAATCCTTTACGCTCCATTTTTCCCCATGAACGGTTACCTCTTAAATATTCAATATTTCCTTTTACCGCGAAAAATAAAGTTAAAGGATGCAGAATAAAAGGCTCCAAAAGAGCAGCCACCCACAAACGAAAAACATCCATTTTTCGCTCATATCGATGAAAGGTTAACTCCTCGTATAATATGGCCCAAGTTGAGAAAAACACAGCAAAAGTATAAACAAACAAAGAAGTAACAAGAATAAAATTTAAACTCAAATTGTCTGTAATGAATAAAATAATAACATAAATAATACCTATAACTTCGATTAAAGGAGCCAACCATTCAAACAAAAACCAAAATGGATAACCCAATAGGCCCATTGCCCCATATTGTGGAGACATGAATATTTTAGAATGATCGGTTAGTGTTTCTATTGTTCCTCTAGTCCACCTACTACGTTGTCTGCCCAACACCTTTATGTCCACCGGAGCCTCAGTCCAGCAAAGTGGATCTGGAACATATTCAATTTTGTATTTCTCTCTATTTTCAGACATATATCTACGAATACGGACAACCAACTCCATATCTTCACCAATAGAATGTGCATAACCACCACTCTGAACAACCACATCTCGATCAAACATTCCCATTGCACCAGAAATAATAATTAAGCCATCTAATTGTGCCCAAGCCATCCTACCCATTAAAAATGAGCGAGTATATTCTAACACTTGCATTCTTGCTAATAAATTACGCGGAACTTTAACATCTGTAATTCGTCCGTTTTCAACCAAACAAGAATTTGCAATGCGTACAACTCCTCCCGCTGCTATCACTCTTCGATCGGTTCTTTCCAAAAATGGCTTCACCAATTTTAGCACAGCGTCTGGTTCAAGTATGGAATCAGCATCAATAGCCATAAATAATGCTTTATCAGAAACATTAATTCCAGCATTCAAGGCATCAGCCTTTCCGCCATTCTCTTTATCAATTACAATCAGATTCGAATAAGTTGTAAGCTTCGACTTATATATTCCACGAACATCTTTGGTAGGAATCTCCATATTCAAAGCAAAATCAACTTTCTCTAACTTGAAAGCCTTTAGCATCTCATCGAAGGTAGAATCTGTACTCCCGTCATTAATAACGATTACGTCAAAATTATTGTAATGAATTGTATAGATAGATTCCACATTATCAACAATCGTTTTTGCCTCATTAAAAGCCGGAACCAATACAGACACAGAAGGAGCTAAAGGAGAATCTAAGATTACGTTATAATCAACAAAACTATTTTTCTTTATATAGAAATTTAAAGCAATACCAGAAATAATACTTAAAACGGTATAACTAAAAATCAACATGAAAGCATAGGATATAAATATCCTATCTAAAAAATAGCTAATAAACCTTATAAATTCGTCGTAATTCATATTCGGGGATCTAAAACATGTTTAATTATCCTCTTTAACTCTTCATCGGCACTTAACGACAAAGCCTTTAGTTTACCTACGCCTACCTCACCAATTAACGCAATAGACTTACAACATTCCATTCTAATTTTAAAATTCTCATCATTAATATTTTCAAGCAAAAACTTTAGTTCACTTTCCAACCTTAAATGCCCTATCGATCGAACTATATTGATTTGATTTGGCAATTCCTCAAGTAAAAAAAGTTCTTTCAATTTGGTAACTGCTTCTTTATTTTCAAGATCTACAAGCGTTTTAATTACCTTACCTTTCACTAATTCATTATCATGACTTACCAACTCCAATACTTTTGGCACTGCCTCTTTTTGCTTTAAAACCCTAATCATATCCAAACAAAACATTACAACTGAATCGTTCCAATGATTCAACCACAAATGAAATTCAGGTATTTCAATTCTTTTTTTACGGATCAAATCAAAAACATTAATTTGCTCCCAAACAGTAAAGGGTTTCTCCTGTGAGTCAAGGAAAGCAAAGGGGACAAATGGAAGTAATTTTATCAATCCCATTTGAGATTCAATCCGAAGAATTTCGTTAGGCTTCTGAAGAAAATCTAAAATACGCTTATTCTCACTCTTTACCCTCATGTGACTCAACTCGCGAATACCTCTAATTTTCTGATGCCATCTTTTTCTAAGTTTCTTTACAGAATCCTCATTCAATTTCAGTTCTAAATAAAATTTTCTAATTTTTCCACTTACTTCTTTATTTTCCGCAGCATCAATAGCAATAAGCACTGCAGTCATAACTTTACGATGAAATTTAGATTTTAATTTTTTTAATTCATCAATCTCTGCATCTTTCAATTCATCCAATAAAAAACGAACCGCATATGCTGAGTACTTTCGAAATAATCGTTC
>JADGFH010000073.1 GCA_016743925.1 Labilibaculum sp. | reverse complement strand
GAAAAGAGTAGATTAATCTGCTCTTTTTTATTTTACATTTTAAAAGATATAAAATATATGCTTAAAAAATGGAATATGAAACACAACTTTATATAGAATAATAAGTATACAAAGGATGATTGAGGAGAATTTATTCTCTTAAATTTATTACTCTAATATTACGACTACTTTTTTTTATGAATGACTCTATTCTCTTAAGTTTAATTCAAAATATGGCAATACTGTTGTCATTCAGTATTCTATACGAGTATTTATGGGTTAAGAAAAAAAACACGATAACAATTTGGAATAAATTGGCTAGTGGTTTAATCATTGGCTTTATTGGCATAATATTGATGTTATCCTCGTGGGAATATGAACCAGGGATGGTATTTGATACTAGATCAGTAATTCTTTCCATTTCGGGATTGTTTTTTGGGGCAATTCCGACCATTATTGCTATGTTAGTGACAGGGGCTTATCGATTTTCATTAGGAGGAGATGGTATATTGATGGGAATTGCAGTAATAGTTAGTTCTGGAAGCATAGGAATTTACTGGAATCAAACATGGAAATATTTTCCTAAGGTGAGTAAATGGGGAAAGTACTTGTTATTGGGTTTTGTGGTCCATCTCGCTATGCTTGCCTGTACAGTTTTTTTACCTTCTGATATCATTTGGCCAACTATATCATATCTCATAATACCATTACTAACAGTTTATCCTTTGGCAAATTTACTCTTAGGCTTATTTATGAGTCGACAAATGCAAAATTGGAAGAATAAGCATGCTTTAAGTGATAGTGAAGAGAAATATTCGCGATTGTACGATAATATGAACGATGCACTTGTTGTGCTAGATATGGATGGAAAAGTTGTAGAGTGCAATACTGCTTATCGAGAAATGTTAGGTTATTCAAATGAAGAAATTTTATGCATGACTTGTCATGATTTAACACCATCAAATTGGTTGGATCAAGACGAAAAGATCATAGAAGACGAGGTGTTGGTTTTTGGGAACTCGAAAATTTATGAGAAGGAGTGTACCAGAAAAGATGGCAGTTTAATTCCAATAGAAGTTCGAATACATTTATTAAAAGATAAGAGCGGAAATCCAGATGGATTTTGGGCTATGGTGAGGGATATTTCACTAAGAAAAAGAGCAGAGATAGAGGCTGAAAATGAAAGATCTCATCTAAAGATATTGATAGAAACGGTACCCGAAATGATATGGTTAAAGAATCCAAAAGGTGTCTATCTTTCTTGTAATAGGCTTTTTGAACATTTTAATGGATTGAAAGAGGATGAACTAATTGGGAAAACCGATTTTGATTATTATCCTAAAGAAATTGCTGATTTTTATTGGGGAAAAGATTTGGCCGTTCTATCCAATTCTGAGAGTGTTCGTTTTGTTAGTTGGGCTGTTTCTGCAAAAGAGGGTAGACGTATTCTAACAGACACAATAAAAACCCCAATGCATGATGTTGATGGTAAACTATTGGGCGTATTAGGTGTTTCTAGAGATATAACCGAAATAAAAAAGACAGAGGAAGAACTCGTAAAGGCTAAAGAAAAAGCTGAGGAGAGTGATAAATTAAAATCAATTTTTTTGGCAAACATGAGTCACGAAATTCGTACACCTATGAATGCCATAATGGGTTTTTCGGAATTATTAGTTACTCCTGATATAGATGACGATGAGAAATCTCAATATATTAATATTATACAAAATTCCGGAAATAGATTACTCCAATTAATTGATGATATCGTGGATGTATCAAAATTGGAATTAGATCAGTTGTCGATCAAGAAATCTGAAGCGAATTTGAAAGAATTATTCTCGAATTGTATAAATGTATTTAAGAATGAACCATTACTCCTAGATAAATCGAATGTTAATCTTATTCTAAATTTTCCAAAAGAACATCGTAATCTTTCTTTAAGGACAGATGTTAATCGATTCCAACAGATTTTGGATAATCTACTAAGTAATGCAATTAGATTTTCAGAATCGGGAACTATTGAGCTTGGATTTAAAATTAAAAAAACTGCAAAAAAGAGCTTTATCGAAGTTTACGTTAAGGATGAAGGTATGGGAATTGCTAAGGAAAAACAAAGTTTAATATTTGAAAGATTTAGGCAAGGAGAGGAAGAGCAATTTTCAGAAGGAACTGGACTTGGCTTAAGTATCTCTAAAGGGATTGTTGAGCTGTTAGGAGGGGAGATTAGATGCGAATCTGAGGTAGGAAAAGGTAGTGTATTCTTTTTCACCATTCCATTTTCTCAAACTGAATTGGCTGAAGAAATTGAATTGAGAGATCGTATTTCGAATAAGTGTTTACAGGAAAAGAATATATTAATTGCTGAGGATGACTATAACTCATTTTTATATTTGAAAAAACTATTTGATGGTGAAAATGTAAATATTTCTCACGCTCACCATGGAAGTATGATTTTAAATATGCTTGATCAACATGATCCCGATTTGCTTATTCTTGATATGAATATTCCTGGTAATAACTCAATGGATTATTTAGCTGAAATGAAAAATAGGGATTGTAAAACAAAGGTTATCGCTCAATCGGCATTTATTAAAAAAGGAGAGGAAGAAAAATTTCGAAAAGCGGGCTGTCATGGTTATATCACAATGCCAATTGAAAAAGAAGTATTTTTAGGAGAAGTAAAAAGGGTATTGGTTTAGGATTGTTTCTTAATATCTCCTAATGTGATAATAACAATTCCTATTATGGTTAAAATACCACCTATTAATTGATTTACTGATGGGAAGATATTCATAAAGAGAAATGCACCTAAAACAATAAAAAGACTTCTAGCGGTACCTATAAGGGTGGTTACAGAGGCATCTACATATTTTAAGGAGGCAAAGGTGAGGGTAATCCCCAGAAATGGTCCTAGTATAGATCCTATACCAATGTATAAAATTGAGTTCATTGAATAGTAAGGAATCTCCCAAATTAGAAGGTTGTAGAAAACAAATCCCAGAAATAAAAAGAGGGTTCGGCAAACAGTTATCATCGATAATGGAATCGTTTTAACTTCAGCTCTGGCTAAGACCAGGCTTAATCCATAAAAAAATGCAAAAATCAATGTTGCTACGCTCGATGGAGTAAGGAAATTTTCCCACCTAAAACCAGAATTGCTGTAGTTTAGTAAGAAAACACCGGCAAGTGTTATGCATATTCCAATAACAGCAAGAAGATTGTACCTCGTTTTTAGGAAAATAAAGCTTATAAATATTACAAAAATTGGACTGGTGTTAGCTAAAAAAGAAACTATCGCTGGGTTTTCTGATAAGTTAATGGCAAGAAAAAAAGCGGATATTGAGATCAGTTCAGATACCCCAATGATAAATAAAATCCATTTTGATTTAAGTGGGAGCTGATGAAGTTTTTTCCTTTCTGAAAAAAAGTAGTAATACAGAGAATTGTAAAATAGTGCCAAACCGAACCAAAGAATACCAAAGGATGGTAGACTTATATCTTGCAATGCCAATTTGCTAAATATATATACATTCGAAAAGCTGATGGTGGCTAATAAAGCCAAAGTACTTCCCTTAAATTTACGACTCAAGATCATGGCTTTAAAATAGCTTAGTTGGTCACAAATATATTGATTTTTAGCAATCCATAGAATAAGAGTTTATAAACGTCTTACTCTGGTTAAGATGAATGTATGTTTGCTATGGAGTGATTAGCCTGGAGTTATTTTTAAATAGAGATGCTTAGTATCTTGAAATAGAGCAAATTAATTTATAATAAAATAATTTGTTTTAAGGATATTTATAATAAATGTTGTAGATTGCATGAAAGAACTATCTAATCTGAAATAAATAGTAAGCAATAAGTCAAAAGAAATATTACTTATTATTAAAAGTTTATAAGGTATTTTTTAAATATTATTAAATTTTGGCATGTTAAATAAGGATCGTATTAAAAATCTTCTAAGTATGAAAACAGAAGTGAACCTAATGAATAGAATTAGTAGAGATCGGTATTAAAAACAGACAAAGTGAAGGTGATTGTTTATAGAGGAGAAAGCTAATGTTTCGAGGGTGAAAATAAGAGTTGTAAAAGGAGTACTGAAAATATTATAAGTATGGGAAAAATGTATAATAAGTTTCGTTTGGAAGAGCTTCCTGTTGTGGCAGATCTTCTTCTTCAATTGATGAATCGCGACCGACAATATTTTACATCCTTTTCGTCGGATTTTAATGATGCTTACATTAGCAATGTGCAGACTCAAATTGTGAGAATTAAAGATCTGATTCCTGCACAAGCAATAACAGCCAAAAAATCGAAGCTAACTAGTGATCGTTATCAGAAAATGAAGGAAATAATGCATCTTCTGGATAGAATTAATGCTTATGTCTGGCGTGCATCTGATCAATTAAATATAATTGCAGATGATTTTGGAGTTAGAGAAGCAAAACAAGAATTAAAAAGGAAAAATGTTGAGGGGAGTTTGATGAGGATAAGAGAGGTGGAGCAAAATATTTCATCCAATTTACAAGCTTTGAAAACAAAAGGCTACAAAATAGACTTGGGGGATGAACTTCTAGAATCAACAGAAATAATGGCTCACATGAATTTGCAGAAAATGGAAATGATAAGCCAGAGAAAACAATTGGTAGTTCACAATCATTCTCAATATCAATTGTTATGGAATTACATTCTTGAAATTTTGGAAATAGGAAAATTAGTAATGAGATTGGAGAAAGTAAAAGCCGACGAATATAAGTTCTGTAACTTATTAACACACGTAAGAAAATCTGCCGCAGTATCGGATGTTTCTTTAAAACAAGAGTGTTTTGAAAAGGATTAAAAGCAAAAGAATTCAGATATTCTTAATATATTCGTCTCTATGGAATTAAATTTACTCTTTGCTGCATTGGCAACTTTCTTTTTGAACATCCCTTTTGGTTACATTCGGCAAGGCTACAAAAAATTTTCCATTAAATGGTTTGTTGCGATTCATGCGCCTATTCCATTTGTAATTATGTTTCGACATTTATTTGGGCTGGGCTTTCAGTTGTATACTTATCCAATAATGGTGAGTGCTTTTTTTTTAGGGCAGTTTGCAGGGAAAAAATGGAGAATGTATATAGATTCTAAAAAGGAAATTACGGATATAAAAAAAGACCAGCAGTAAGCTGGTCTTTTGTGTTTTAAAGAAAAATGAGATTATAATTTCTCTTTTATTTTTTTAGTTTCTTCTTCGAAACCAGGCTTCTCAAGCAAAGCAAACATATTGCTCTTGTAAGCTTCAACACCTGGTTGATCAAATGGATTTACATCTAAAATGTAACCACTAACACCACAAGCAATTTCGAAGAAATACAATAATTCTCCTAAGTAGAATTCGTTTAATAATGGCATTTCAATTTGAAGATTTGGTACACCACCATCAACGTGAGCTAATTGTGTTCCCAATTCAGCCATTTTATTTACCGCATCAACACGACGACCAGCCAAATAGTTCAATTTGTCAAGGTTGTCCTTATCTTCAGGAATAAATACAGTATGATTAGGTTGAGCAATAGAGATTACAGTCTCAAAAATATTGCGCTGACCTTCTTGAATGTATTGTCCCATTGAGTGCAAGTCACTAGTAAAATCAACACTTGCAGGAAAAATACCTTTATTTTCTTTTCCTTCACTCTCACCGTAAAGTTGTTTCCACCATTCGGCTACATAGTGTAATTTAGGATTGTAGTTCGCTAGAATTTCAATTCCTTTTCCTTTTTGGTAAAGAGCATTCCTAGTAGCAGCATAAAGTAATGCAGGATTTTCTTCAAAAGATGTTGCTGCAGTATACTCTTGCATAGCTTTAGCACCTTTTACTAATTCCTTGATATCGTGACCAGCTACTGCAATTGGTAACAATCCAACTGGAGTTAACACAGAGAAACGACCACCAACATCATCAGGAATTACAAAAGTCTTGTATCCTTCTTGAACAGCAAGAGCTCTTAATGCTCCTTTAGATTCGTCAGTAATTGCAACAATTCTGTCTTTAGCTTCTTCTTTTCCAACATTCTCTTCCAACATTTCTTTCAACAAACGGAAAGCAAGTGCAGGTTCGGTTGTTGTTCCTGATTTAGAAATCACACAGATACCAAAATCAAGACTTTTAAGAATATCTAATAATTCAAAAAGATAATCTTCACTAATGTTTTGACCGGCATACAATACAAGAGGATTTTCATTCCCTGCATTTAGTTGATCGAAACTATGAGCCAAAGCATCATTTACAGCTTTTGCACCTAGGTATGATCCACCAATACCAATTACAACTAGCACTTCTACCTTTTCCTTAAGGGATTTTGCAGTTGCTTCAATATCATTTAAATCAGCTTCAGTGATTTGGGAAGGTAACTCTACCCAACCTAGGTAGTCATTTCCTTTACCGGTTCCATTCTGAAGAGCAGCTAAATGTTGATTGCTCTCTTCTTCAAATTTAAAAATCTCTTCTTTGCTTACAAAATCAAGAGATTTCTCAAGGCTCAACTTGATGTGTTCCATTGTGTTCAAATTAAGTTGTAAAATCCATAACTGTCAGAACCGATACCCCCTCAG
The DNA here is from genome assembly GCA_016743925.1 of Labilibaculum sp. Classification (GTDB taxonomy): domain Bacteria; phylum Bacteroidota; class Bacteroidia; order Bacteroidales; family Marinifilaceae; genus Labilibaculum. Next base: position 6,957 of record JADGFH010000073.1, on the reverse strand, counting down.
AGCGAAAAGACAGAAATGGCTTTACTTTATGAATAATAAAAATGTTTCTAAGTTCATTATGAATGTTCAATAACCGATTAAATCACATTCATTACTGATGCAAAAATACATTTGCAAAATTTTCTCATCGTAAATCTTCCGTTAACAATTTAATTTCAATTGAAGGAGCGATTTTTTCAAATAGAATATTGTAAACCGCCATTGTAATTGGCATGTGTACTTTATATTCGTCATTAATTTCTTTAATACAGCTAACTGCGTAATATCCCTCCGCAATCATGTGCATTTCTAATTGTGCTGATTTTACCGTATATCCTTTGCCAATCATGGTTCCAAAGGTTCTGTTTCTACTAAATTGAGAGTAACAGGTTACCAATAAATCACCCAAGTAGGCAGAACTTTTTATATCTCGTGTAATTGGATGTACCGTATCAACAAATCGTTTAATTTCCTGAATTGCATTGGAAATTAAAACGGCCTGAAAGTTGTCTCCATATCTTAAGCCGTGGCAAATACCTGCAGCAATAGCAATAACGTTTTTAAGTACAGCAGAATATTCTGTGCCGTAAATGTCATCAGAAATTGTTGTTTTGATATAAGCACATTCAAGATTTAAAGCTAAAACTCTTGCTTTTTTAGTGTCCTGACAAGCTATTGTAAGATAAGAAAGTCTCTCCATAGCTACTTCCTCAGCATGGCAAGGTCCAGAAATAACACCAATATTCTCAAAAGGAACATTGTATTTTGCATTAAAGAACTCACCAATAATCATGTTCTCATCAGGAACAATACCTTTAATTGCTGATACGATAAATTTATCTTCTAATTTTACCGTAAGCTTTTTTAGCGCATTTTTTAAGAAAGCCGATGGAATTGCAAATATGATCACATCTGAGTTGGTAATAACTTCATCTATATTATCCGAAAAGTTGATTTTGTTGATATCAAATTCGGCACCAGTAATATATCGAGGATTGTGACTCAATTGCTTAAATTGACTAATGGTGTCAGGGTTGCGCATGTACCAATTAATCCCTTGCACATTCTCCATAAGGATTTTTGCAATGGCTGTAGCCCAACTACCACCACCAATAATGGCAATTTTTGATGATTTATTCATATACAATTAAATAGGTCAAGTGTTAATAGAGAAATGTTTCGCTAACTATCAGATCTCTAATTTACTAAAAATCGGAGTCGGGAAAAATTCCCGGCCTCCGATAAGGATATATTTTTTGAATTGCTAACTACGAAATCCAAGCAAGTACTTCATCTTGTGAAGGATTTTTCAATCCCATTTTTAATTTTTTGTTCCAACCACAAATGTCTTGATGTAGCTTTGTTGATTTTTCTTCCTTAAGAGCAACAACTGTTTGGAATCCTGCTTTACGAATAATTGGCATCCATTCTTGAGCAATACCTAAATCAATAAATTTTTCATCGCCATCGATCTGAGCTTTTTTCTCTGGTCTCATTTGAGGGAAGAACAATACATCTTGAATTGACTGAGAGTTGGTCATTAACATGGTTAAACGATCAATTCCAATTCCCATTCCTGATGTAGGAGGCATACCATATTCTAATGCACGAACAAAGTCCATATCAATAAACATGGCTTCATCATCACCTTTTTCACTTAATTTATTCTGATCTTGGAAACGTTCTAGCTGATCAATAGGATCGTTTAGTTCGGAATAGGCATTACAAAGCTCTTTTCCATTCACCATCAACTCGAAACGTTCGGTTAATTCAGGATTGTCTCTGTGCTTCTTACAAAGAGGAGACATTTCAACAGGATAATCAGTAATGAAAGTTGGCTGAATGTAGTTTCCTTCACATTTCTCACCAAAAATTTCATCGATTAATTTTCCTTTACCCATGGTTTCATCCGCTTCGATATTCAGTTTTTTACAAACTTCTCGAAGTTGAACATCATCCATTCCATTGATATCAATTCCTGTAAATTCAAGAATAGAATCCATCATAGAAATACGCTTGTAAGGACGCTTGAAATCAATCTCCTTGTCGCCAACTGTTAATTTGGTTTTGCCATGAAGATCCATTGCAACCTTTTCAATCATTTCTTCAGTAAAGTCCATCATCCAGTTGTAGTCCTTATAGGCAACATAGATTTCCATTACTGTAAATTCTGGGTTGTGCGTACGATCCATTCCCTCGTTACGGAAATCTTTCGCAAACTCGTAAACGCCATCAAAACCGCCAACAATAAGACGTTTTAGATACAATTCATTAGCAATACGCATGTACAAAGGAATATCCAATGCATTGTGATGTGTTTCGAACGGGCGAGCAGATGCTCCACCAGGAATTGCTTGCAAGATTGGTGTTTCCACCTCTAAATAATCTTTGCTGTTGAACAATTCGCGCATTGAGTTGATGATCTTAGTTCTTTTCAAGAAAACTTCTTTCACACCTGGATTTACAACCAAATCAACGTAACGCTGACGGTAACGTAATTCAGGATCACTAAAAGAATCATATATTTTTCCATCTTTTTCCTTAACAATTGGAAGCGGACGAACAGATTTTGAAAGAATAGTCATTTCGGAGGTGTGAACCGAAGTTTCACCTACCTTAGTTACAAATACGTAGCCTTTGATTCCAATAAAATCACCGATATCCAAAAGCTTTTTGAAAACAGTATTGTAAAGAGTTTTATCCTCACCAGGACAAATATCATCTCTTGAAATATATACTTGTATTCTTCCTTTTGAATCTTGAATTTCAAGAAAAGAAGCCTTACCCATAATTCTTCTGCTCATAATTCTACCAGCAATACAAACCTCTTGAAGGTTTTTCTTTTCAGGGTCGAAATCTTTTAGGATATCTGCCGAAAAGGTATTTACATGATATTGTGCTGCTGGGAAAGGGTTAATACCCAAATTCTGCATTTCCTTAAGGGAGTTTCTTCTAATGATCTCTTGTTCACTAAGTTCTAAAGCATTCATCTTATTCTCAATAAAGTTTATTCGGGTGCAAAGATATAATAATCTATGCAAATATTTAATATCAATGACCTTACTTATTACGCTTCATTCTTTCAATTGATTTTTAAGAGTTGTTTTACTTGTTTTAATTGCATGATATACAGTACGGTAATAAGATTGATCTCTGGTTGTTAAGGCATTCTATTTATATCTTTTTGTTTGCTTGAAATAAGATCTTTAAAAGAGAGAATGAAAAGACTATTGAAAAGCAAAAATTATTTGCTTAATATTGCATGATATTAATAGTATTTAGATTTAATAAAAATAACAATATCTATTACACGAGCTTAAAAATAAGTTGAGTATCGTTAAAATATTAATTGTTTCGCATACCTTTGCGCAGTTGATATTTTATCTTAAAAAATTAATTTTATTGTGACGTTTCCTGATGAGGTTCAGACCTTTATTGTACCAAGTTTTTCTTAGTAATAGTACTTGTGGTAAAAAGATCATTTAAAGAATCTAAATTGTTTTTCAGGAAAGTAATAAGCATTAAGTAGATGAAGACAAGAAGAAAACCAGATTGGTTAAAAATACAGTTGCCGAAAGGCGACGATTACGCATATGTAAATGGTATCGTAAAGGAACATGGTTTACATACGATTTGTTCGAGTGGAAAATGTCCTAACGTTGGCGAGTGCTGGGGAAATGGTACGGCTACCTTTATGATTTTAGGGAATATTTGCACACGTGCATGTAAGTTTTGTAATGTGCCAACAGGTAAGCCATTAGCTGCCGATTGGAAAGAACCAAAAAGATTAGCCAGATCAATCAAGTTGATGAATTTGAAGCATGCCGTTATTACTTCTGTAGATCGAGATGATATGGAAGATGGTGGCTCAGGAATTTGGGCTGAAACCATAAAATGTATTAAGGAAGTATCTCCTGAAACGACTTTAGAGGTTTTAATTCCTGATTTCAATGGGAAAGAAGAAGATATTCAAAGAGTAATTGATATGAATCCAGAAGTAATTTCTCATAACATGGAAACGGTTCGTCGATTATCTCGTGAAGTTCGAAGCAAAGCAAAATACGATTTGAGTCTTCAAGTTTTAAAGCAAATTGCTGATGCTGGTATTGTCTCAAAATCTGGTATTATGCTTGGATTAGGCGAAACAGAAGAAGAAATTTATCAAGTAATGGATGATTTGATTGCAGTTGGTGTTCGTGTGATGACAATTGGTCAATATCTACAGCCAACAAAGAATCACTTGGAAGTTCAGGAATATATTACTCCAGAGGTTTTTAAAAAATATGAGACAGTAGGTTTGGAAAAGGGCTTTACTTTCGTGGAAAGTACTCCTTTGGTACGTTCTTCTTATCATGCAGAACGTCATGTTAATGCGTTGAATTTAAAACAGACTTTGAAAAATGACTAAGACTATTTTTCGTGATCTAGGATCAATCGATTATAAAGAAGCATGGGATTATCAAGAGAATTTGTTTAATCAGGTTCTAGCTTCCAAACAAGCAAATGCAGATCTTCCAATAGAAGTAAAAAAATTATCAGATAATTACTTGTTGTTTTGTGAGCACCCTCATGTTTATACACTTGGTAAAAGTGGAAAAGAGCAGAATATGCTTTTGAATATGTTGCAGTTGCAGGCAAAGGAAGCAAGTTTTCATAAAATAAACCGTGGTGGTGATATTACTTATCACGGACCAGGACAAATTGTAGGCTATCCAATCTTAAATTTGGAGACTTATGATATGGGCATTAAAAAATATATTGAAACTTTAGAGCAAGCCATAATTAACTGTATTGCTGATTACGGTATTGTAGGTACACGCTTAGATGGAGCTACAGGGGTTTGGTTAGATGTTGGAACACCGAAGGTTCGTAAGGTTGCAGCCATTGGTGTTCGTATTAGTCGTTGGGTAAGCATGCATGGTTTTGCCTTCAATGTAAATACTGATTTAAAATATTTCGAATATATAAATCCATGTGGATTTGTTGATAAAGGGGTCACTTCCTTAAAAAAAGAATTGGGCAAAGAGCTTGATATAGAAGAAGTAAAACATAATTTAAAGGATCATATCTCCAAACTGTTTGATATGACGCTTGAAATTGACTAATTTAGCTAGCCAAATTCTAGAATATGGAAAAAAGATGGGTAATCAATGAGCCGGGAGACGATGAAACGGTTTCAACACTGATGGATTCACTAGGTGTCGATCGTTTAGTCGCAAACTTGCTGGTGCAGCGAGGGGTTACTTCATTCGATTCTGCAAAGAAATTTTTTCGTCCAAGCTTGAATGATTTGCACGATCCTTTTCTAATGAAAGATATGGATAAGGCTGTTGATAGAATTATTACTGCCATCCAAAACCAAGAAAGAGTGATGGTTTACGGAGATTACGACGTAGATGGAACAACTTCTGTATCTCTTGTTTATACCTATTTAAAAGAGCATTTCGATTTCATAGATTATTATATTCCAGATCGTTACTCGGAAGGGTATGGAATTTCGAAAACAGGTATCGATTACGCTGCTGAAAATAAGTTTAGTCTTATTATTGCGTTGGATTGCGGTATAAAAGCTGTTGAGAAAATAGCTTATGCGAAAGAAAAAGGACTTGATTTTATTGTTTGCGATCATCATACTCCAGCTGATACTTTACCTGAAGCAGTAGCCGTTTTAGATCCTAAAAGAGTGGATTGTGATTATCCAAGTGATGAACTTTCCGGATGTGGAGTTGGCTTTAAGCTGATGCAAGGATTTGCAAAACAAAAAGGATTACCTTTCGAGGGTTTAGTTCCTTTGTTGGATTTAGTTGCCGTTAGTATTGCTTCAGATATTGTACCAATTATAGGAGAAAATAGAGTGCTTGCTCATTTTGGATTAATTCAATTAAATAATACTCCAAGAGTAGGATTAAAAACAATTTTAAATTTAGCAGGTGTTGAAAAAGACCTAATGATTAATGATATTGTTTTTAAGGTCGGACCTAGAATTAATGCCGCTGGTCGTATTCAGTCGGGAAATAGAGCGGTACAACTGTTGATTGCAGATACGATGGATTCGGCTAAATTAATTGGCGATACAATTAATGTAATGAATGAGGATCGTAAAGAGTTGGATCATACGATTACTGATGAAGCTTTGGATCGAGTTGCTAAAAATAAAAAATTATTAGCGAAAAAGAGTACTGTTCTTTTCGATCGCAACTGGCACAAAGGTGTTATCGGAATTGTAGCCTCCCGAATGATTGAGACTTATTATAAACCAACAATCATTTTAACGGAGTCAAATGGATTTGCAACGGGTAGTGCTCGTTCAGTTGATGGTTTTGATTTGTATAATGCAATTTCTGAATGTAGCGATTTGTTAGAAAATTTTGGAGGTCATAAATATGCTGCAGGCTTAACCATGAAGATTGAGAACGTTGGGGAGTTTCAAAAACGATTTGAAGACTACGTCGTGAATAACATTTCGGAGGATATGTTGGTTCCTCAGGTTAAAATAGACGCTAGCATTAAGCTTTCTGATATTACGCCTAAGTTTTTTAGAATTATTAAGCAGTTCGAACCTTTCGGACCTAAAAATATGACACCTATTTTTGTTAGTGAGCAGATATTGGATTATGGATACAGTCGCCCGGTTGGTAGAAATAAAGAGCATTTAAAACTTTCGGTAGTTGATGATATCCGCGAAGGAGATGTGAAAGCGGGAATTGCATTTTCTATGGGGAAATTGTATCCGAAAATATCAAGTGGGGCACCTTTTGATGTATGCTACTCATTGCAAGAAAATGAGTATATGGGGAAAGTAGAAACGCAGTTAATGGTTCGAGATATTAAATTTTAAACACTTTCTCTTATAGGATTCTATTATTTTTTTTACCCAATGATTTGCTTATTCGAATTTGTTCTTCGGGTTGAGCTTATTATCTTTGCGCCAATTTGTGAAATCTTAAACCTATTTTATGATCCTATCTCAAGAAAATG
>JADGFH010000835.1 GCA_016743925.1 Labilibaculum sp. | reverse complement strand
AAAACTACACAAATTATCTGGGAACCTATCTGATTTACATAGTATTTCAATAAATATCAGTTATTGGATATATCCATGAAAGTTGCCACCAGATCCCCTTTAAAGTTTACCACCTAGAAGCAATCAATTAACAACTGAATTCATATAACACTAAGTGGCAACTTTGAGTCAAGATTATTGGTGTTTTTTTCTTCTTAAAGACTCTCCTTTAAGTTCTATTCTATGAGAACCATATACAATCCTATCCATAATCGCATCAGCTATAGTTGAATCCCCAATTAATCCATGCCAGGACTTTACTGGTAACTGCGATAAGAACACCGTCGACTTTAAACCATGTCTATCTTCAAGAATATCTAAGAGAGCTAGACGATTATCATTACTAAATGTACTAAGTCCAAAGTCTTCTAAAATGAGTACATCAGCTTTGACTATTTTCATTAACATTTTGTGATAATTACCTTCTCGTTTCCCCTCTTTTAATTCAGAGAATAGACGACTTGTTAAACGATACATAACTTTAAATCCATGGTCACAAGCTTGGTGACCAAGGGCACTACCTATAAAACTTTTACCAACACCTGTAGCACCAGTAATCAATATATCTTTATGCTCTTTAATCCAGGAACAATCAGCAAGTCTAAGCATTTGATTCTTATCAAAGTTTCTATCATCACTATAAATTAGTTCTTCAAATGATGCCTGATACCTAAAACCAGCAGCCTTTTTTAAACGCTCTTTTCTTCTTGTATTCCTATCATCCCATTCGCTATCTACGAGGTAAGTTAATAGCTCATCTATAGTAAACTTTTTATTCATTCCAGACTCTAAAGAGGTCTCAAAAGCATGAGCCATCCCTCGTAAATTAAGTTCTTTCATCTTTGATATTGTTGCAATGTTATTATTCATTTTTATCTCCTAATTGTAGTATTCTTGTCCACGTACATTCTCATGGATTTCGGGAAGTAAGCTTGGTTGTTTATCATCTTGATCTTTTTCATATTGATCTTTAATTCTAGAGACTTCGTCGCATATAAATTTATAGTTTACTCTTTCTAGGTTGCTAGCTTTTCTACAGGCTAACTCAAGAAAATCTCCACCATGTTTCTTAGCTTGTCCCAAGATTCCCATACATGACTTATAGGCTTGCTCTGGGTATTTTTTAGAGTCAAGAATATAGCACACAACCCATAAAGTATGCTTTCCAATACTCTCAGCCCACCTTTTGATTTTCTCAGGATCCCAGTTATCTGCAAAGCGATGGTTAAACGGCATATGCTCTTTTATAGTGGTATACTTATGTGGAGATCTGTTTCTTTTGTGCTGAACTATACGGATGTTATCGCTGTAAATAGCTACATTACGATCATCATAGATTACCCTAACTTCTTTCCCCTTAAGTAAATATGGAACACTATAATAATGCTTATCCTCTTTCAGTTGAACATGATAATTAAATGCAACTTTGACATCTTGAGTGTGTTTTAAAGGGTAACGCTCTACTGGAAGCTTATTAAGTTCCCCTTTTTCAACATCTTCAAAAAGCTCCCTCCTAGAAACTGTCATATTTGATAGCTTTTTGTTATTATACAGTTCGAGTTTGATCTGAATAGCTTCATTTAGCTCTTCTAATGAATAGAATTTATCGTTTCTTAATGGGGCGAAGATTCTTCTGTAACATATCTTTACAGCATTCTCGACATGAGCTTTGTCTTTTGGCTTTCTAGCCCGTGTTGGTACAACCGCGGTTCTATAGTGATCGGCAAAATCTGCAAATAGACGATTGATTTCAGGCTCATAAATACTGGCTTTAATAACGCCAGATTTTAAATTATCTGGTACTAAGGCTGAGGGAACTCCACCAAAGTACCAGATAGCTCTTTCTGTTGATCTCATAAACTGTTCTTGGTTTTGGCTAGAAGAAGCTTCCACATAAGTTAATTGACTTGCTGGTAAGATAGCAACATATATTTCTGTATTAATAACTTCCCCAGTTTTTCTGTTGATATAATTCATCTTATGACCTGCATAATCGATATACATTTTATCACCAGCCTTATGGTTAATATGCATAGAAATCTTTTTGTCATTTTTCCATCTGTTAAAGAGGCGTCCAAATTGGGATGATCTTAATCCATCGGGGTATTGATTAATATACTCCTCCCAAAGAAGCTGTTGAGTAACCCCTTTTTTTCTTAGCTCTATTGCATATTGTGGGAATCTTGCAATAAGTATTTCTGCTTTTTCTGAGACTATTTTCTTCTCAGAAATAATTGATGATAGATCAGAATCACTCATGCCTTTAATCTTGTCATAATGGAAACCTGAATCTTTAATTGTATTACAAATTTTAGCGACTGTAGGTCTCGATATTTTTGTAACACTACTAATAGCTCTGTCGCTTAAATCGCACACGTATTTAAGCCTAATAATCTCTCTGGTTTGTTTCATACCTGTCCTCTTTCTTGGCAACTATTACTCCTTATAATAAATATTGAGTAGTAATTATGCCTTTTTTATTGAGGTTAATTGATATACTATTTTGAAAACCCATTAATACCTAAAAGTGGTAAACTTTGAATGGGTTTAGGTGGCAACTTTAGAGGGGTTTGCCTGGCAAGTTAAAATGGGTTTGGGTGGCAACTTTCGATGGGTTTTTCCATCTTGTAAGACTTGTGGGAAAGAGATGAAGTTTATGTTCTGTATACTTCCCAATAACATAAGAATTAAAGGTTCTGGATAAAGACTGATATAAAAAAA
>JADGFH010000834.1 GCA_016743925.1 Labilibaculum sp. | reverse complement strand
CTTACAAAACCTCCAATTACATAGCTCTCGAGTTTCTCTCGAGTTACAATTTTGGAGATAATTGAAAATATAGGGTGTTTTAAATGTTCTTTCACTTTTTTTCTTTTCTAACAGATTTAGGTCTGTAGTGTTATATCTATTTTGACTTTGGTTTTGTTAAAAAAACAAAATCAAAACTTATTTCGCTGACAAAATTACAATTATTTATATGGAATCTATAAAAATAAGTAAAAATTGAATTTGGCACACAAATTGTATAATTAAAATATGTAGATTTGTACATGTAATAATAAGTAGATTATTTTAATAGTGAAAGTTATGGTAGAACATTTAACAGTTGAGACCTTTAAGGCAAAAGTATTTGATTTCGAGCAAAATAAAGATTGGAAATTTGAAGGAAGTAGACCATGTGTGGTAGACTTTTATGCTGATTGGTGTGGACCTTGTAAAACTGTTGCTCCAATTTTAGAGGAACTAAAAGAAGAGTATGGTGACAACTTAGATATTTATAAAATTGATACTGAAAAAGAGCGTGAACTAGCATCAATGTTTGGAATTCAGAGTATTCCTTCTTTGTTATTTATACCTAAAGATGGTCAGCCACAAATGTCACAGGGCGCAATGTCAAAAGAATCTTTTAAGCAGGCTTTCTCTGAAGTATTAGGAGTAAAAGAGTAGATTTTTTACTTAAATATTTGTTAAAGCTCCTTATCGATTAAGAAGTTTTTGAAAAAATCATCATTTTTGTTGGAGAGTAAAAAGATGTGAAAGTTAAATTTGAGGTAGTAAATTAGGGAAAAATACCTCCAAAATTAGAAAAGATGAAGAAATTATATTTTATATTATTTGCAACACTAATTAGTTTAAGTGCATTTTCACAATCATCAGCTAAAATAATACATTTAGATGATAACAGTTTTAAAGATAAAGTGTATGATTTTGAGAATAGTAAAGAGTGGGCTTATAAAGGTGATAAACCAGTGATTGTTGATTTTTACGCTACTTGGTGTGGCCCATGTAAACGAGTAGCTCCTGTTTTGGCTAAGCTTCAAAAAGAATATGGTAGTGACATTCAAATTTATAAGGTTGATGTAGACAAATCTCCTCAAGTTTCGGCTGCGTTTGGTATTAAAAGCATGCCAACATTTTTGTTTATCCCGAAAGAAGGAAAACCAACAATGGCTAAAGGAGCCTTACCTAAGGAAACATTTATTAAGGCCATCAAGGATATTTTTGATGTGAATCATCCTGATGCAACAAACTAGAATAAAAGAGAAACGTTTTATAAAAAAGTCGGCAATTTGCCGACTTTTTTGTTTTTGAACTATTTCAGATTACCTTTGACGCGAAATCACAGTGGGGTGCCTTAATAATACGGGCTGAGATCATACCCTTATATCAATTGTGATGATAAATGTACTTTTGGATACGCAGTTACTTTAAGACTGCTTGAAGCAAGAAAAATTGATTTTAGCTAGCTACATGAGATTTTAATTGTGAAAAGGAGACTTAAAAGAACAAGTTTATAACGTTCATTTGTTATTACTACTGATATTTACCTGATCCGGATAATGCCGGCGTAGGAAAAACTTGCGAATTAACTCTTCGCCTACCTGATCTTAAGTAAACCTCATTGCAATATTTTATTAACGTTTTAACTTTTAAACAATGTTTTCAAGAAAGATGAACTCTGTATTGCGCAGAGCAAACGTGTTAATTCTATTGCAATTTGTTTGTTTTATCGGATTCTCTCAACTTACCGTAACAGGTAAAATTACCGATAAGACAGGGAAAGCACTTCCGGGTGCAACAATTGCAGTAAAAGGAACTTATTTAGGAACTGTAGCCAACTCTTATGGGGATTACAAGTTTCAAAATTTAAAAGAAGGAAACTACAATTTTGTAGTCTCATTTTTAGGTTATCAAAATGCTCAAAAAGAAATTCAAGTAACAAAATCCACTAGTCTTGATTTTAGTTTAGAATCTTCTGCCATTATGGCCGATGAGGTTCTTGTTGCAGCCACTCGAGCAGGAAACAAAGCGCCAGTAGCTGTTACGAATTTAGGAAGTGATGATGTTAGAAAACAAAATACGGGTCAGGATATTCCGTATCAACTTAATCTAACCCCTTCTATGGTAGTTTCATCAGAAGCTGGAAATGGTGTCGGGTATTCTGCATTAAGAATTCGCGGAACTGATGCTTCCCGTATTAATGTGACCGTTAATGGTGTGCCTTTGAATGATTCTGAGTCACAGGGAGTATTTTGGGTAAATATGCCCGACTTCTCTTCTTCGGTTGATAATATTCAAATTCAACGTGGTGTTGGAACATCTACGAATGGTGCTGCTGCTTTTGGAGCAACAATTAATTTCCAGACCGAAACGATTAATGCCGATCCTTATGCAGAAGTGCAAAGTGTAGCTGGTTCATTTAATACGTTCCGGAATACGATTAAAGTTGGTACTGGATTAATTGATGGTAAGTTTAGTTTTGACGCTCGTTATTCTCGTTTAAAATCGGATGGTTTTGTCGATCGTGCTTTTTCAGATCATGAATCTTTCTTTGTTAGTGGAACTTACTACAAAGAAAAAAGCATGTTAAAGTTTAATGTAATGAGTGGTGACCAGAAAACAGGTATTTCTTGGTGGGGAAATCCTACTGTTAACAATCCTGATGAAAGTGTTGTAGAAGACAGAAAATATAATCCAGCTGGGAAATATAAAGATGAAAATGGAAACGTTCATTTTTACGATAACCAAACAG
>JADGFH010000072.1 GCA_016743925.1 Labilibaculum sp. | reverse complement strand
ATTTCATTTTCCCAGTCATAGTGTAATGAACCATAATTTACGAAAAAATCGAATATTAAAATTCAAAATATTGCATTACCTACTTATTTAGAATAAGAAATAAGCCGTTGATAATAACTATAACGAAGAAAAGTGACCTCTAGTACAAAGTATTATTTGTTATGCTCCAATCATTCGATTTAACTTTCTAATTTCTCGAATTAAGAAAGCACCCGAAACCATTGCAGAACCAACATCAGCAATTGGGCTTGCTAGCCAAACACCTGTAAGTCCCATGAAATTTGGCAAAATAAATAATAGAGGTATTAATAAGATTACTTGACGCATTAAAGTTAGCAAAACAGAAATCCCTGCTTTTCCAATCGATTGAAAATAATTCCCTACAATTACCTGAAAGCCAACCACCGGTAAAGCAATTAATATTATTCGTAAGCCATATGCGCCAACCTCTAACAACTCCTCGTTCGAATTATTAAAAGTTTTAACAATCGTTTCTGGAAAAAATTGTACGCCTAAAAAACCAACAATAACAATACCTGTTGCCGCTTTTATACACAGTATTAAACACTCTTTTACCCTAGCGTAATTCTGTGCACCATAATTAAATCCAAAAATTGGCTGAGCAGCCATATTAATAGCAACTACAGTCATTACAATTAGCATGGCTACAGAATTAATAACACCCATTGCAGCAATGGCAATATCGTTACTGTATTCAACTAACTGAACATTATAAAGTGCATGTACGAAACTTCCTGCCAACTGCATCGAGAAAGGAGCAAATCCTATCGTTAGAATATAAAAAACGATTTGCCAATTCAATTTAAAATTAACAGCTCTCAATTTTATTACTGATTTTGATCCCCTAAAATGTTGAATTACCCATATACAGAGTATTATTTGAGAGATAATTGTAGCCCAAGCTGCTCCGGCAACACCCATGTCTAAAACAAAAATAAAAATTGGATCGAGAACAATATTTGTTCCTGCACTAATCAGCATGGAGTACATGGCAATATTCGCATTTCCCTCAGATCGAATTAAGTTGTTTAGTGAAAAGCCTACCACACTAAATATTGATCCGTAAAGAATTATATTGAGGTATTCATTTGCGACAAACATGGTATCGTCACCAACACCAAACATTCGCAGTAAAGGATCTTTTATTAAAAAGCCGATTATCGTGATAATAACTGAAACAATTATCATTAAAACAAAGGAGTTACCTAGCACCCACTCCGCTCTGCCGAAATCTTTTTTCCCCAGATTAATAGAAATTCGCACTCCTGCACCAATACCAATTAGCATTCCAAATGCCATCATTATAAGCATAATTGGAAACACAGCACTCAAGCCTGATAATGCAATTGCACCAACTCCTTGCCCGATAAATATTCTATCGACAACATTGTACATTGAATTGATCACGACTCCGGTAAAAGCAGGTAAGAAATACTTCCACAACAAGCTTTTGACACTTGTATTCTCTAACGCCTCTACATTTCTGCTATTTATATCCATAAGTAAAATTGGTGAGCAAATGTACCAATAATGATCGCTAGTGCTTGTTTCTAAAGCTTAAAATTGTCTAAAAATCGGTAAACACAAGCTTTTCTTCCGTAAAACTGATATAAGTGATCTTGTTTCCTCTACTCTAATCTCAAAAAATTCTATATTTATATTTCGTAATTAGCTTAAGAATAATTATCCGTTTTATTTATCGGATTGATTATACAATTTACAATAAAACAGGAAGACTTTTGAAAAATTTACGAGAACAAAATGTCTATCCTCGGCAGCATATTTTATAACCAGAACAACATGATTGAAACAATAAAAAACATATTAGAATTTGAACTTTTAAGCATTGCAGATCACAAAATCAGAGTTTTTAGCTTGGTAAGTATTTTTCTAATTTACATTTTAACTAGAATAGCACTCTACCTAATTAAAAAGGCTTTATTTAGGAAAAACAAAAAAGCAAAATTGGATGCAGGTAATACTTATGCCCTATTTCAGATTATAAAATATGTAGTTTGGGTAATGGCAATAGGACTTATCCTAGAATCGCTAAGCATTAAAGTAACGGTTCTTGTTGCAGGTTCGGCTGCTCTGTTAGTAGGTTTAGGTTTGGGCTTGCAACAAACATTCAACGATATTATTTCAGGCATTATTTTACTTTCCGAACGATCGATTAAAATAGATGATGTTTTGGAAATTGATGCTGATGTTGTTAAAATTCAAAGCATCGGATTAAGAACGTCAAAAGGACTTAATCGTGATGATATCTCCATTATTATTCCCAACTCCTTAATCACTACCAATAAAGTAATTAATTGGAGTCATCAATCTAAAAAAACACGTTTTCGTATTGATATAGGTGTTGCCTATGGCAGTGATGTTGATATGATTATTAAAACCTTAGAAGAAAGTGCATATGAACATCCAGATATCGACGAAAGAAAATCAATAGAGGCCCGATTGGTGAATTTTGGCAATTCGTCTCTTGACTTTCAATTGTTATTTTTCAGTAAGAATATTTTCAGAATAGATAAGGTAAAAAGCGATATTCGTAAGATTATCACTCAAAAATTTACCGAGAAGAATATTGTTATTCCATTTCCTCAAATGGATGTTCATTTCAAAAAAGAGTAAGCAGTTACTTACCGTTTAATATCATTTTCTTAGGCTTATAACGATCCTTTTCAGCTACATAATCCATCAGCATTGTTCTGCCATTAAATTTGGCAGAATGCAACACGTCTTCTGGTATGTAATAGCAATCTCCTTTCCTGAAATTCTTCTTTACACCATCAATGCACAACTCCATATCTCCCTTAATAACAATTCCCCATCTAGCTCCATGAGCATGCCGTGGAATTTCACCAATACCATCAAAATCAAAAAATACGATTTGCTGATTTTCTCCTTGTGAAAGCCATGCTTTAACACCCTTAAATGGAATATCTGCCTCTGGTAAACCTTTAATAATTTCTGGATAAATATCGTCCATATGCCGTAAATTTAAACTCAAACATGAAATTAAACTTTATAAATACTTACTGCCTTCGCGAATACTTAGTGCCGATAAAGGATAAGAAGCAATAAATAGTTTTACCCAATCGGGATTAAATTTAGAAAATTGCCTTAATGCCCATCCAATTGCCTTATTTAAGAAAAATTCTTTGGTCATATTATTTCTTAAAATCGCTTTTTTAAGAAAATCAGTGTCTGTTTTATCTCTATACTTTAGTTGAAAAATAATACTTACTCTTTTCAACCATATATTTGAATTCCCCATCCAATTCGCCAAAACCTCTTCTTTTAATTCAGGATGTTTTAAACACAAAGCACCAACCAATGGAGCTAAAGTATCAACTGAGTCCCACCATGACTTGTTTAATATCAATTTCTCGAGCATTTCAATATCCGCTTTCTGCAACGTTTTTTCAAGCTTACGCAAGTAATCCATTGCCAAATACTGAAACTCTCTTTCCGATTTTTCAAACATTTGAAAAACAAAATTCCAATCAATTCTCTTGATCTTTGTTTTTTCTTTTAAGAATTGCTTGCTCAATTTTGCTCTTAATGGTTTTGGGATCCCTAAAAAAGAAAAGTGATTTTTCATATAGGATTCCATCCTCTTCGCTAATTCACGATTAGCATTTTTTTCATAGATATCTATGATTTCAACTGTATCATTTATTATTGTTTCCATTAGCAACGTGCCATTTTTCGTTTTTTGCCTAGACTTCCCCTATTAATTACTTTTTGAATATATTCGGGTGCATAAGGAACCTTACAAGAGGTTCCTCCCATTTCAACCTTTACTTTACCAATATTATAAGCAAGTTTCATCGCATCATCGGTTAAAGAAACAATGGAAGCTCCTACTGCAATTACAAATCCATTCATGGTATAGCGTACTCTATTTTTAGCTTGATGAATTTCTTTTTCAACATGCAAAAGCAATTCTTTTAGTCTTTTCAGATCTAAAATTGCATCCTCTTTAATCGCAACTAAACTCGATAAAGTAGCCCATCCTGTTGCAGCAATCATCTCTTCTTCCGATTCGATCCATTCCATTGCCAATTCGTAACCAAAATTACTCTCCGCTGCTATCCATGGAACTGTGTATTCACTAATCATATACCAATAGGCTTCTTTTGCCCATAATTGCAAATCAGCTTTCGTCATTAAATCAGCATCTGCAATCAAACCTGCCAAGTACATGGCATCTGAATTTCCTGTTGCGTAAAGTTCAAGAGATAAGTGATAATCCTTTTTAATTTTCTTCACAATCTTCTTCAAATCCTGAACTTTCACTCCATAAAAAGGCTCGCGAGCACCATGTTTCATTAAAACTTTTTTCGTGCCCTCATTTCCATACAATTCCAAATCCTTAAATACTTCTTCTTTTGTCATATTTCAATCAATTTTATCTTTATTGGGTGCATTAATCTTAAAAACATCAGCATAAACCATTCTAGGTTGATTTTCTTCTGAAGCTTCAGAAACACTATTAATTCGATTCAAATTAACCACAGAACCTTCATATTCCTGAACGATAACTTGCAAAGGCTGATCTTTGTACTTACGACTCAACTTGAACTCTCTTGATATGGTAAAATAATTATTTACAACACTCTTGCCTGATATTGGAATGCGAACTCCTTCCTCAGCAAGACTATCTTCATTTCTACCATCACTTACCGATCCATAAATAGGCTGTACCAATTGAGGATCAACAAAAGAGATTACAATAAAATTCCCCGTATTTCCTTTACGATCTAATTGATTTGAAATTACACCTTCTACTTGCAGTGTAAATCTTGAATTCATATTGTCCTTTTTAAAAGTGAGAGTAGCAATTCTCTCTGGCACCAACTGAATGTAATCGGCCATTACTACCGAAGACAAGCAAACATCTCTATTTCCTTTTCGAACTGAATGAGGCTGATATCTGGTCAGTGCCAACTTCACAAATGGGAAATACATTTTAGAATGGTTGATTGCAAAATCGGCGTACCATAACTTGCGTTCCTGATCAAATTCAACAGGATAAGCCAAAACATTCACTTTAATATCTTCTTTCCCAGGATACACCAAACCTTTATCGACAGTTGGATTGTGTCTAAAATCTTGAATTGCAGGATAATTCATAGCTCCAGGTTTCGATGGTCGAATTGGATCCATTGCCCAATGCGAAACAAAGGTGTTAAAACCTGCTGTTCCACTAAAAGCCATCAAACTCTGTGCAATTTCTGACGGATCGCTAGCTGGTAACAAAACACCAAGCATTTCATCTTCTCCAGTTGAGAACCAAGGTCGTTTCAAATACACACGTAACCCTCCTCCTAATCGATGCTGACGCATTACTGTTTTTGTTTTTGTCTTTCGCCATTCAAAAGTAGGAATCACATAATCTAACAAAGGTACTTTCGGTCGATCTGAGCTAAGAATATTTACCTTTTCGAACCATTCACCATCTCTGGTAAATTTTAATCCTTCCGCCTTCGCCAGTTTATCAAACTGCTCCGTATAACGTGATGTTCCTTCAGGATGATAATCGACATAACGATGTTTCGTATCTCCAAACTTATGCTTTAAAGCTCCGCTTAAGGCTGAAATTAGAGACACCTTTAATGGTTTATACACTTGATTCTCTTGTCCAGCCATTTTAATTTGCTTAGAGGGATCTTTCTTCTCTGGTAGATTGCCCTTTTTCACACTTTTATCATGATATTCTACCGCAACTTCTTTAATGTTGCCCGAATTTTCTTTCCAATCAGGACCTGTTGATCGAGGATCATCAATTGCATCGCGCCATCGCGCCATGTATTCAACCTTATGTGTAGAAAAGCCATGTACAGAAAAACGTGTATTCAACCATGAGAAAGTATCATTATAATTCTTGTCAGGAATGATTCTCTCTATTTCAGGCGCAACAACTGGTTGAAGAACCGCATGAGTCAATTCCAGTTCTCTAGCAGGACTAATCATCCAATGTCTGCCCGTTCTTACCAATTTTCTCAATTCACCAATATTGGATGGATTGTCTTCTTTCAACAATTGCCACATTCCCGAAAGTTCATCCAAATCTTTATCCCTCCAAAAAGTGGAGAATTTTAGTTTAATTCTTTCTCCTTTTGGCAAGCTTACTTGCAATAACCTTTCTGATGATATCCAATTGAAAGCTGTTTCACCCTCTATTAATTGAATCCTTAAAGATTTTGCTTTGTACCATTCATCTTCGGAAATATCCACATTCGTATCTGAAGGACTCAATTCTGAATTCGTAAAAAAACTAAACAAACGAGGTTCGAATACCTGAGAATGCGAGTCATCATATCCATCTGCTAAAAACAAAGCAACTCCTGCTGCTGCAGGATCTGGTAAATAGATCAAATCAACATTCTCTCCTTTATAAACCTTCTCTTTTCCATTTTCCCCATTTTCCAATTGTACTTCATGCGAACTAATCAATTGATACAGTTCTTTAGCAACTGTAGGGTTTCCACCAAATGCTTTATCGAATTTAGAATGTTGTTCCGCAATTAACTGTGAATTTCTTGGTGGCAAAAAGTGTCTATTAGCTTCTGTATTCAAGCTTGAATCAATATCGCCATACCGTTGCTGAAACTCTTCAGTACTTAAATCAAAGTTGCTTCTTACAACCAATTCTTCTAAAGCCTCTCCATCTTTCAATTCTGATCCTAAAAGCAAAACTGGTGTCATTAAAGCATCAAAACGATAATATCTAAAACCACGAATTACTGTTTCAGATACATTTTCAGCTTGCATTTCTAGAGGAACACTGTTTCCTGCCAAATCAACGGTTCGAACCCGAAGCATATAATCTCGACCAAATCGTAATCGAGGCAATGTTCCTTTTACCGATTTTGTTTGTGCATGCAATCGAAATTCTCGAGTAGAATCGAATTGATATTTCTTTGCTTCAATATTCTTCGAAGTATTTACGTAATCAACCCGTTTTGATGAATCGATATGATCATCTTCCGATTCGTTTATCGCAAAACCTGGTTTTGGAACTGAAAGACTCCAACCTTCCCATCGAATCATATTCTCTCCAACAAACAATTCATTGGCCTGTTCGGTATCTTCTGCAGCTGCCAATTGAATAAAACCCTCATCAGGAGTAATGTCGTCTATAAATTCTTCCACATTATCAGAATCGAAATAAGAGTAATTTTCCTTTCTCATGTGCAAGGAATACCATTTTTCAGGTTCGGAAGAATACGCAACATCCATTCTGTATCCTTGCGTTATATCATCTGCGTATAACACTTCAGAAGACAAAATCAGTTTTAGCTCATTATCATACTTCGTTGGATCTATGATTTTTGATTGCAATTGTTTTGCTTTTACAAAACGAGCATTCAAATACTCTCCCATTCCATTTCTGGCAATTCCAATACCCGCCGAACGCAAAGTAGGTAGTCCCTCTTTTTCTGGAGGATCAGCAGGTACAACTCCATTGCTAAATTTCTTACTTCGTCCCAATTCCAATTCCACAACTTTTAGCTTAATCTCTTCCTGTATTTTATTATCAACCATCTGATTAACCTTTAAAGCTACTCCATCGGTATCTATCTGAAACGCAGTAAACTTATCAGTATTAATTTTCACAAAGCCCAAATTAATCGGACTAGCCTGTTTCGAATCAGCATAAAATCCATCGGAACTTAAACGATAAGCAGTTAATGGTACAGACATTTCTGTAGTAGTGCTAAAATCCAAGCCTTTTACGATTAAGCGAAAAGCATTTTGCTTAGCTATATTGTTTGGAGCCTCAAAACTGAAATCCAGAATTACACCCAGTTTTCTTTGAATTTGAGAATAATTACTACTCACAGCCAAGATATCATGAAACTCAAACTCTGGTTTCTTAATTTTTGGTAATGGTGTTTTTCTGGTTGGTTTGTACGTTTTATGGAAATCTTGAAATTGAGCAAAATCTCTTTTAGGATCGGCATTTGATTGAAAAGGAATAAATCCATTCTTTTTTCTAATAGTATCCAATCTTTTGCTCGTAAACTCATCCGTATCTAGAAAGTCAGATTCTGTATAAACAGGAACTCTTTCTTTTGATGATGGAGGTCTTTGCTTTGGTGTATCCCTTTTTTTGAAACGTGATATTTGACCTAAACCTTTCGGATCTCGAAGAACAGATGGATCTATTAATCGATCTGGACTTGCTATGCCAAGCTTTTTATACGTATCCAATACAAACGACTGAACATGTTTAATAGGATAAGAATGAATTCTAGTAACGGTAAGGTCCTCCTGCTGAAATCCGTCCACTCGAATATCTTTGTGCATTAATTTCAACCATAATTCTTCATCCAATTTGCTTTCATCTAATTTCACAGGAAATTCATCGCCATTTTTTAAACGAATCATGAATTCTGAGCTCCTAATTTTATTTACCCAATTCTCCATATCAGGAAAAGAAGCCAATGTTGTAGACGTGGCATTTTCCAAACGCAAGGATACCTGAACCGAAAAGTCCAAATTATTTTGCTCATCAATTCGATGGGGTAAACAAGTAAATATGATGGATTGTTTCATATGATTATAATTTGTTTTTCAATGCCATATGGAACTCCCAAATTAAACCTATTCTCCTATGTTTAGCACTTATATTTGGTTGTTTCATATCTTATTTAATTTGAAAATTAGATTTTAAGCGTAAGCATCACAATATTCTAACCAATCATTTTCTTCCATTATCATTTGGAAAGTAGGATCGGCATCAGCTCCTTTCAATTCTCTTCGTGCTGTTAGCGTTACTGTTTTACTAAAGAACAAGACCTCAACTTTTACCTTAACAATAGCCTCTCCATATAATTTCTCAACTTTTCCGTTTTGGAACATAGCCACAAAGGCCAAATAAATTTCTATGGAAAGACTTATAATTCCTAGTATTGATAAATATCCGTTAATCCGGATGTATCCTGTTAAAACTGTTTGTGTCTGATCATCTACAATTTCCATACTGAAATAAAATCCTCCCATTACAGACACTCCACCGCTAGCGACTCCAAAATTCATGGATAATGCAGCACCAAACTCAAAAGCAGCTTCCATCCCCACGAAACCTTTCACGCTGGTTTTCATCAAGAAGAAACCACCTCCACCAAAGGCCGAAACTGTAAGTAAAAATGGAGCTTCTCGTTTACAGAAATTAAACTGAAGCGTTAAAGGAGCTCCAGTAAATGGCAAATGGACTCCTGCACCTAATGTCATATTCGCAATGGTACAAACCCCAACTTCAACACTTGGTATTGCCAAATCGAAACCTGCTTTTACTCCTGATGGAGATAGTTTCATATATGGTCCATCGGCAAAACCATTCGATGGTATCAAATTTTGCAATTGATTCACAAAACTCAATGGGCCAAGAAAAAGAATAGAATCTTCCTCTGCCATCACAACCTTAACATCAGCCTTTTTACCTGAACCGCCTCCAAACTTTAAGGATTCAAAACTTACTTTTATCAATTCCTTTATTTCAACAGAGAAATCGGTAAATGATGCATCAACTCCAAACTGCGTTTTCTGAGACGTATCAAAAGGTCTGCTCAATTTACTTAAGACTTGCAATGCTTCTTTTGGCTTTTGAACATTAACCGTTAAAAACCCGCCAAATAATGATTTACTAGCTTCCATTTCAGGAATCCATCGGTATTCTACAACAAATGCCTTATTCGTTCGGTAAGCATTAAAATTTGGTATTCTAGGTACTTGATCACTTAATTGCTGTTCCAATTCATTTACTTTCGACGAAAGCTGATTTTGAAGATTCTGAATCTCCTGTTCTATGGCAACTTTTGCACTGGCTGCTGCATTTTCAAGAACTGCTTGCTGTTCCAGAATATCTTCCTTAATACCTTCCATTTGATTACTAATTCCACTAAGTGCATTAGCTTGCTGATTTCCCTCTGCTCCGAAATTTAAATTTCCAAGAAGCAATTCAAAAATAGAGACAGCACCAAATAATTTAGCAACGGGCATATCTCCACCTGCACCAAAAAATTCTGCAGGATCAAAATCCATATTCTCTAACTTATCAACTGAACCTCCCAATGGTCCTTTCAATTTTGAAAGAGAAGTAATCTGCGTGTTCGGACTCATGAATCCTCCTGACTGATCTGAACCTCCTGAAAAATCAGCTTTCAAGTTCCCTAGAACCTTTGCAAATATCTTTCCCGCATTGTCATCATCTCTCAACTCAATAAGAACAGGATCTGGATTCCCCGTTAACTCTTCAACAGCTTGCACTTTAATGTTTGCAGTTCTAATTGTAGGATGAAACTTTAATATTGTAGAAGCCTTATTCTCTAATATTTGTGCGCCGTAATGAATATCAATGGTTTCAAATTGCGTATCACCCTCTATCAAGGAAGGAGAATAGGCTACTTCTTGATGATTAAAATCTATTTTAGAAAGATTATACTCGGCATTATAGGCATTCACAATTTTTTCTGCTTTGGTTTGATCGTAAGCAGCCGATTTCCCAACAAAGATCATTGGTGTTCGAATTTTCTTTTCTTCTCCTTCCTGATCAACTACAAGCAAATCAAATTCTAATTCTGTTCCTCCTGAATTGATCCAGAAATTATAATCTCCTCCCAAATTTTTTAAGTTAACTGGTTCCGCAAGATCAGGAGTTTTCGTTGCTAGTACTTCTGCCGATTGAAAAGGAAATGGAATAAATCCATTTTGCGGATCACGCATTTGATAATAAACCACAGGTTCTAAAATGACAATATACATTCGCTGCCGATTAACTGCAGTACGTGTTGCTTTATCGGGTTTCCGTTCTGTAATTTTCACCAATGAAGCAGAATGACCAAAAGGAAATAAAAAACCTGCCTCAACAACCTTCACGTAATGATCTCTTCCAAGTGTTGCCAAATGTTCCCATTCCAACAATTCCAAATCTGCCTGTACATGAAAATCAGGATAATCGAAATTAGCATAAAAATCAACCCAAGCACCTAGTGAAGAAAGCATAAGTCGATTGGCTTTAACAGAACGAGGTTTGTAATTTTTAATTAAAAAATTAGATGTCTGATGAACGATATTGTGTCTATCTCGACTATCCAATGATGCCCTAAAAGGAGAATTTCGTGGTGGTTTTGGCTTTAAATTCCTTCTGGCATCGCGCGCCCACAAAGCTCTAATTGTTCTGAAACCTTCCATCGAACTTTCATCAATCTCTCCATTTTTCAAACGTACTCCTAATCTAGAATGCCATAATTCTGATAGCTTTCCTTTATTGGTAATAAGAGGATTATTAAATTTAAGATCTTTAAGATTCCCTTTTGAAAACTCCTGATGATCTTTTAACTGTATTTTATTTTGGTGCGCAAATCCAGCTAATTGATTAGGTGAAATAAACAAGCGAGTAGGTGCTTCGATTGAAGTTTCAAAAGTTGAAGGTTTTCTCATCTCCAATAAATTTGCCTTTAATGCCGCATAATTAATTTTTGTATATAATTGCCCTGTTACTGCGGATGGTAAAACCGCATCCAATTGCTCAGAATGATATATATTAGCACGACTTAATCTATTCTTAGAATTATTCGCAATATTCAAAATTCCTTTACTTGCTTGCTTAAGCTTAAATGGCTTGTTACCTAACTTGGCTTGAGTGAATTTTTGAAATTTATTGAATACAACTTTCACTGGTTCAATTACCCTAGCTCTATAATTTACCTTCAATTTAAATGCAGACCAATCTAAAAGTTGACCCATTAAAATTGGCATTCCTTCAAAACTAGATGGAACATTGAAAACAAGTCGACTTTTACCACTTCTAATATATTTCGCAGGTAAAATCACATTTTCATTTCCCTCTCCACCTGACAAAGAATTATTTTCCCAAAAAGCTTGCTCTAAAGTGTGCTGAGGGGGAAACAAGACGATCATAGCAGCAGGTTTTTTCGGGTTATCAATTTCCAAAAAACTCTGTTGATCCTTTTTAATATATTTGAAATTATAAAATTCAAATTGCAAAAAAAGCATGTCCTCTGGCCTAAGAACACTTAGTCTTATAATTTCTTTCTCTCTAAATTTAATTGTCCCTAATCGTGCATCTTTAAGTACCTTCTTCTTGGCTTTAAGCTTTTGGTTTTGAAAATTTAATTCAACAATTGGTTGCTCGGGGTAATCTATGGGAAGACTGATTGCATCCGCCAGTATAAAATGAGATGCGATAATCTTTGCACTACCCTGAATTAAATCAATTGAACCATTCGATCCTCTAAACTCAATAGAGGATTCATTTGGCTGATTTCCTATCAACATAGCATTATCCGACTCGTATAACCACTCACCCTTATCAGCTAGGCTAGCCAAAAGAATCAACTTCTCTTCACGAGCAGATAACTCTACAGCTAGTTGAGGATTATAAAGACCAATTTTATTATTCACACCATTTTGTGCTGCCTTATGGAAATAAAATAATGGCTCTGAATCATCTTTAAATTCAGAAAAAAGAAGACTTAATAAATCTTGATTCTCATCCTTCCCTTTTATAATTGAATAGCTTTTGCTTTTAGGATTAATACTCGAGAGTTGTTTATCACTTTCCTGAAATTTCCAGGAAGAAAGAAGTTCTTGGTGTTGATTAGTTCTAAAAGAGAGCTTACAGTCGGCTTCTATTTTAGAGGTATAATTCATTATAGAATCCTCATTGGGTAGCGCTAATGAAATTTCATTTAGTGGAATCGATTTGTCTTTTATAATCAAATTGGCAAGCTGTTTTCCCTTTAATTCAATTTTCCAGAATTTATCTATTAAGATGTGTAAATGATCATCAATATCTAGTGAATATTCATCGCTTAACTTTACTTTTTCAGACAAGTAATCAGTACCATTCAGCGTCGATTTCCCGTTTATCCAATCAGAAAAATTCATATCTGAGTAAAGATCGATATGAGCAAATTGAATGAAAATCCGCCAATCAAATTCTTTGTAGAGTACAGCTCTAAAGTCAATGCGGATATCAGTTCCAGGATAACAGGCACCTTCCAAATGTATTATCCAATCATTTCCCTTCGGATAAAATTTTAATAACGGATTACCTGTAAAAGCTTTAGAATCTATTGTCCATGATGGCTGGTTATCAGAATAGAATACTAATTTCTTTTTGTTCCAAGTGTATTTAAGATTATGATCTAATGTTTTTGCAAATAATTTAAGAGTTGGTTGAAATGCAAGTATCCCAAAACCAAGGCCTTTTAAAAAGTTCCTACGACTTTTAGAAATCTTATCTGATGAATCCTTATGCCCAAAATTCTTTTTAAGTGATTTAACATCTAAGTATTTAAACTTCATCTTTCCTCCTCTTTTATGCAATAGAATAGAAATTAAGAAAGATAGCTTGCAATGTCAATAGATGACGCGCTTTATTTTTATTAAGTTTAAATAATGTTTGACAAATAACTATTACACACACATGTATTTACGAAAATGAATTACTATTTCCATGTTTACCTCCAATTATCACACACAACAATTTCTTAAC